>NZ_JBEXYF010000022.1:0-130752 GCF_040630775.1 Nocardia sp. NPDC005745 | reverse complement strand
CTGGTGGATATGGGCGACGCCGCGGTGCGCATCGAAACGGGCTGGTGCGTGCGCGCCATCGCCGACTACGAAATCCAGTTCGAGGACAAGCCGTCCCAGGCGGCCGCGGCGGTCGAGGCGATCATTCTCGGGGGCGCCGATGAGTATGTGATCACCGATGACGACGACCGATGGGTGGTGTATTCGGGGCAAGGATTCCCTGATGTCGCGACCCCCGCACATCACCTCGGGACGAAAGGCGGTTCGTCGGCTCCTGCCGTGGCGGTCGGCGTGACCGTGCCGCCAGGAGCTCGACCGAGCCGACCCGGCTGCGTCGGTGCAGCGTGCCCAGCCGTGGAGTCGGCCGGGCACGGCGGCGGTCGAATTCAGGCCACCGACCTTCGCGCGCATCGGCACCTTGTCGCGTCCGAAGCCGTTGGGTGGAACGTTGGGGATGGCTTTGGATAGATCGGCGAAAACGGGGATCAGGGATCGACGGCGCGGGCACGAAGGGGCGAGCGGGTACACGAGATTGTGCGGGAACGGTCGCAAATGACCCGCAAATTGCTCCGGAGCGGACCACCGGTCGACTTCCTCCCCGTTTCTGCACCTATTTGTCAATGCGCGACTTCTGGAGCGCAGAAAAGCAGCGTAGGATTCAACTAGGTCGGGACTGTATCTGGAGCCCTATCATGTTCGAGAGAAAGAATTCACACACGAAGTTCGCCCGGTTGGCGGCCGCCGCCAGCGGTATAGCCGCTGTCGCCGCGATTCCGGTCGTCGCAGCCGCGGCGCAAGCGCCCAGCGCGCACGCAACGACGCCTACCTCCGCAACCCAGCTCGTCGACAGCCCCGGTTGGGGTAACGGTGGCGGCTGGGGTAACGGCGGTGGCTGGGGTCGCGGCGGCGGCTGGGGTAACGGCGGCGGCTGGGGTAATGGTGGCGGTTGGGGTAACGGCGGCGGCTGGGGTGGGAATCCCGGCTGGTGGAATTGGTTCAACCCACCCGGCTGGGGTGGTTGGGGCAGCTTCTAGCGCCGGTGACCGAGCCCGGACACGCACAGCGTGCCGGGCTCGGTCGCATCGAGTACCGATCATGTGCAGCCAGGTTCGACCAATCGGGCTGAAACCGGTGACGAGATGAAGATTGTGTGTGTCGGTGGCGGGCCTGCCGGGTTGTACTTCGCCATTTCGATGAAGCGGCGCGACCCGGCGCATGACATCACGGTGATCGACCGCGATCCCCTCGGGTCCACCTATGGCTGGGGCGTCGTGTATTGGGACGACCTGCTCGACATTCTGTATCGCAACGACCCAGACAGCGCCCAGGCGGTGCGTGCCGGCTCAGTTCTATGGCGTGAACAAGCAATCCATGTGCGCGACGACCAGACCGCACATTTCGGAGGCTACGGGTTCAGCATGGGGCGCGCGGCATTGCTCGACGTACTTTCCCGGCGGGCGAGCGACTTGGGCGTCGATGTCCAGCACGGGCAAGAAGTCCACGATCTGTCCGGCTTCGTCGACACTGATCTCATCGTCGCCTCCGACGGCGCGAACAGCCGGGTGCGGCAGCTGGGAGATCCTCGTTTCGGCACGTCCGTCACACTCGGCGAGAATCGATATATCTGGCTCGGTACGGACAAGGTCTTCACCCGCTTCACCTTCGCCTTCGAGCACACCTCGGCCGGTTGGATCTGGTTCCATGCCTACCCGTCGGTTGCCGAAAAACTCAGCACTTGCATCGTCGAGTGCCAACCCCAGACTTGGCACGGACTGGGATTCGATTCCCTGGACAACTCGGAGAACTTGCGTGTTCTGGAGAACATATTCACGCGCCTTCTCGACGGTCACTCGTTGATCAGCAAGACGCGAGGCGAGTTCGCCAGGTGGACCCGGTTTCCCGAGATAACCAACAAGACCTGGTATCACGACAACGTGGTGCTACTCGGCGATGCAGCGCACACGACGCATTTCACCATCGGCTCGGGCACCCGGTTGGCAATCGTCGACGCCGTCGTGCTCGCACAGAGCCTGTACGAACACGCCGAGGTCGCCGACGCGCTGGAGAACTACGATGCGCAGCGGCGCGCTGCGCTGCGCCCGATCCAGGCCGCCGCCCGTACCAGCATGATCTGGTTCGAACACGCCGACCGGTATCTCGACCGCAGCGCCGTGCAGTTCGCCTATGCGATGGCGGCTCGGCACGGGCAGCAGATGCCGTGGCGCTACCAGCGACACCTGATCACCCAAATACCCGCTGTGCGCAAGATCCGGCGTGGTATCGACTCCGGACAGCGGTGGTGGCGGGCTGCCCGACGGGGAGAACTCGCGATGTATCAGGGGCGCCGGTAACGACCGCCGAGCGGCAAGACGAGTCCAAGGGCCGGGTGCTGATCGCTGTCCAGCACTGTGGTCTCAGGTCACCGGCCGCGTTTCCTCGGCCCAGCTCGCGAGTAGCCGTAAGGCGGTTTGCGAGGGTGAGCCCTCTTCGACCGTGTGAGCGATCAGCGCTTGGTCCGGATCGTCCGGGAGGCGCAGGGTTTCGAAGCCGAGGTCCAGTTCGCCGACCACCGGGTGCCGGTAGACGTACCGGCCGTGGGTCTTGTCCTTGAGCTGGTGCTCGGCCCACGCTTGCCGGAACTCGGGGCTGGCCGCCGAGAGTTCGTCGAGCAGCGCCGCCGTTTCCGGGTCTTCCGGGTGACGTCCGGCGTCGAGCCGCAGGTAGGCGGCCACGTCGCGGGTCTTCTCCGGCCAGTCTGCGTAGAGGCTGCGCATGCCCTCGTCCAGGAAGACCAGGCGGGCAAGGTTCCGCTGGGCGGGTGGTAGTGCGCCGAAGTCCGTGATCAGCGCGGCGGCGAGGCGGTTCCAGGCCAGGACGTCGGTGTTGCGGCCGACGATGTAGGCGGGCACGTCGGCGGCGGAATCCAGCAGCCGCCGCAACCCGGGCCGGACCTGCTGCGGCGCATCCGCGCGGTCTCCTTCCGACCAAGGTCGCGCGAGCCGGTAGAGGTGTTGCCGCTCGACATCGTTCAACCGCAGCGCCCGGGCGACCGCGTCCAGCACCGCTTCGGAGAAGTGCAGGGTGCGCCCCTGTTCCAGCCGCACGTAGTGGTCGACGCTGACTCCGGCGAGCTGCGCGAGTTCCTCCCGGCGCAGCCCGGGAACGCGGCGCCGACCGCCGTAGTCCGGCAAGCCGAATTCCTCGGGCCGCAGGCGGGCCCGCCGGGATCGCAGGAATTCGCCGAGTTCTGCCCGTCTGTCCAGTGGCATGTGGCCAGTATCCCCGCACCCGCTGGAAACGAACCTGGTCACGCGGTGCCCAGGCTGCGGCTGGCACTGGGTAGCCCTCGTCGCGGCGGTCAAGGTTGGAAACACGGAAACAACACCGAGAAGAAATGAGCATTGCGCTATGACCAACCTGACCCCGATCCCCCTCGGCACCACCGGCATGGACATCACCCGAATCGGCTTCGGTTCGTGGGCCGTTTCCGGCTCGGGCTGGACCTTCAGCTGGGGCGTCACGGACGACGCCGAGTCGGTCGCCGCGATCCGCCACGCGCTGGACTCGGGCGTCAACTGGATCGACACCGCCGCGGTGTACGGCCTTGGCCATTCGGAGGAACTGGTGGGCAAGGCCATCTCCGGCCTGCCGCAGGCCGACCGCCCGTACATCTTCACCAAGGTCGGCCTGGTCTGGGACCCGGAGAATCCGTCGGCCGCGCCTCGGCGGATCATGAAGCCCGCCAGCGTGCGCCGCGAGGTCGAAGACTCTCTGCGGCGGCTGGGCGTCGACCACATCGACCTCTACCAGGTGCACTATCCCGACACCGGCGAATCGCTGGAGTACGCGGGCGGCGGGTTCGGCGCGGTGTCGCCGAACGCCACCCCGCTGGAGGAGTACTGGCAGGTCATGGCCGACCTGAAAGCCGAGGGCAAGGTCCGGGCCATCGGATTGTCCAATCACACGCCCGATCTGCTCGAGGCCGCCGAGCGGATCGCTCACGTCGACGTCATCCAGCCGCCGTTCTCGGCGATCAACCGGTCGTCCGCCGCCGAGATCGCCTGGGCGCGCGCGCACGAGACCGGCGTGATCGTCTACTCGCCGCTGCAATCCGGCCTGCTCACCGGGGCCTTTTCCGCCGAGCGGGTGGCCGGTCTGCCCACCGAGGACTGGCGGAGGGCCCACCACGACTTCACCACCGGCCTGACCGCCAACCTCCAGTTGGCGGACGCGCTGCGCCCCATCGCGGCACGGCACGGCGCCACCGTCGCCGAGGTGGCCATCGCCTGGGTACTGGCCTGGCCCGGTATCACCGGAGCCATCGTCGGCGCACGCAGGTCCGACCAGGTCGACGGCTGGATCGGCGCGGAGTCGATGGCGTTGACGCCGTCGGACCTGGCCGAGATCGCCGCCGCGATCACCTCCTCCGGCGCGGGCACCGGTCCCGCTCTGCCGTGAACACCTCTACCGCACAGGAGATCACCATGTCGTTGACCGTCATCGCCGAATGCCTGGCCGCCCCCGGGCAAGAGGATCGCCTTCGCACCGCGCTGGAGGCGATGATCGAGCCTTCGCTGGAGGAGCCCGGCTGCCTGGATTACCGGCCCTACCTCGACCCGAACCACGCCGGCCGGATGGTGATCGTCGAGGAGTGGACCAGCGCGCAGGCCCTCGACGAACACTTCACGACCGCGCACTTCCGACACGTGAAGCAGGTGCTCGAATTCGTGCTCGCCGAGCCGATGATCATCCGCAAACTCGTCGCCGCCTCCACCGGGTGAACGTCGAGAGCCCCGCGCCGGAACCCCGACCGACAATTGCCATGTCACGAGTCGGGGTTCCGGACCGGGGCGAGACAACGGATTCGAAGTGGCCCGCAGGCCGGGAGTGATTCGCCGGTGCGGGGCGGAGCCGAGTTCGGAGGCCCTAGTGTGCTCGCTTGTGATCGAACCCTCCTCGCACCTCCGCGCGACGGCAGAAGCCTATGATGCCGTCGCCGTTCGCTATGCCGAACTCCCCCGCGACGATCTCGAGGCCATCGCACTGGATCGCGCGGTGCTCGCCGCGTTCGCCGAAGTCACACGGAGCGCTGATCCCGGACTCGTCGCCGAACTCGGGTGCGGCCCCGGACCTGTGACCGCGCACCTGCGAGACCTGGGACTGGACGTCTTCGGCGTCGACCTGTCACCGGTGATGATCGAGCTCGCCCGCGAGACCTACCCGCGGTTGCGGTTCGAGGTCGGTTCCATGGACGCCTTGGACCTGGGCGACGGCGTGCTGCGCGGCATCGTGTCCTGGTACTCGGTCATCCATGCCCCGCCGCAGGTCATCCCCTCGTACTTCGCCGAGTTCCATCGGGTGCTCGCCGCTGGTGGACACCTATTGCTCGCGTTCTTCGAATCGGAGAACGAGCCGGTGACGGTGTTCGACCACAAAGTGACGGCCGCCTACCGGTGGCCGATCGACGACCTCGCAAGGCTGGCTCGCGCCGCCGGATTCATCGAAATCGGCCGGATGCTGCGTGAACCGTGCGAGAACGAGCGGTTCCGCCGGGGCCACCTGCTGATGCGGCGAGGCGGATGACCCGTCTGGAACACCGGCGCGAGACGGGGACCGGGATCGCGGCCGCCGTCATGCGCACCCGACCCGTCTACCGATCAGCCGAGCCCGCCGACTGGCGACCGCCTCGCACTCACGCCGCGACCTCGAACAATGTCAGTTCTGCCGGACTCCGCGCGGACTCGGCGCGCTCCCGGGCGGCGCAAGTCGGCCCGATTCCCTGGGCGACCGATTGCGGCGACAGGAGCCAACCGTGACAGCGGCGGCAATGGGCGACCAGTCGCACCGTGGGGCGGTCATCAATGGTGGCCACTTCGTTCTCCTCTGGCCAGGTGACTACGTCGTCAGTTTGGCACGAGGCACCGACACGAACTCCGAATTCTCCTCGGCTACCGGGTGTTCAGTCGCGGGATGCCCTCGCCCGTGAGGTGTTCCTGCCCGGCGCGGCGACCGGTGACCAGTAGGAGCAGTGCGGCGGCCGGGCCTTCGACGAGAGGTCCCGAGCCGACGGCCCAACCGGTGTCGGTGGCGACGAGGTGATACCGGGACAGCTCGCGGGATCGGAATCCATTCGTGGCCCAGATTCTTTCGAGAGCCGATCGCGCGGCATCGACGGGCATCTGCCGGGTGATGCCGAGGGGCACCGCGATGTCCTGGCCGTGTACCAGCAGGTCCATCAGTCGATCGGCGGCGGTGGTGCCGATCGGCGTCGAGCGCAGAGTGATTCCCTCGCGCAGCGCGGCGAGCAACTGGGTCGGCGTTGCGCGGTCGGCCAGACGGATCGCGGTCTCCCGGATGGCGCGGTCGAAGTTGCCACGGGCGCGGAGCACGTTGACCAGAATCCAGCCGAGGCCGGGGTTCGCGGAGAGCACGATGTGGGCGACGACATCACGGACCCGCCAGCCTTCGCACAGGGAACCGTGGTTCCAGCCGGACTCCGGCAGAGTCTCCAGCAGTTCGATCAAACTCGCCCGTTCAGCGGCGACCGCTCGCCACATCTGGTCGGTGGTCATCGTCGCGCTACCGGTCATCATCGTGCTCCTTCTCAGCGGGGGTGTTCCAGTACGGTAGGAACTCCACCCGGGTGGAGGTTCCAGCAATCGTGACCGACGACACACGACATACCGGCTCGGTGAGTATCGGGGAGTTGTCGCGACTGACCGCCGTGCGGGTCCGGACCATCCGCTTCTATTGCGATCACGGGATCTTGGATTCGCACCGCACCACCGGCGGGCACCGAATCTTCGATTCCGCCACCGCGGTCGATCGTCTGCTGTTGGTGCGCAGGCTGCGTGCGCTCGGCGTCTCTTTGACCGCGATAGCGGACGTCCTCGCGGGCACCGTCTCCCTCGCCGACGCGGTCTCCGCCGAACGTCGTGCGCTGGACGTCGAACTGGCCGCGTTGACATGGCGGCGTGCCTCGTTGCGGGCTGTCGAAGACGCCGCGTCAACCCAACGGGCCGCTCGCTTGGAAACGCTGGCCGCGGTGCAGGACCGCCACCGCACACATGACGCGATCGTGGCGTTCTGGCGACGCGTACTCACCCCCATCCCACCGGGCCTGCTCGACGAGTTCGTCGCGATGAACGTGCCCGGCCTGCCGGACGACCCCCCTGCCCAGCAGATCGCCGCCTACGCCGAACTGGTCTCTCTCACCGCCGATCCCGCGCTCCACGTCGCTGTGTCACGCCAGTTCTGGCGATCGAACCGGACCGTCATCCGCCACCGGCGTGAACTCCTCACCGGGATCGCTCAGGCATGCCAGGCCGCCGGTCACCGGCTGCTCACCCACCAGCCACCTCGGCCCGGCCCCGAACTCGACCAGTTCGTCGACGCCCACGCCGCCGCCCGCGGCACCCGCGACACACCACAGTTCCGCCTCGAACTGCTCAGCGGCGCAACCGACACCGATCACCGCATCCACCGTTACTGGCACCTCACCGACCGGATCACCCACGCCCCCACCGTCGGCGCCGCGCATCATTGGCTCTACCTCGCACTGACCCGATCCGTCGACGCACCCGGCTGACCGCGCGGTGCCGGGAGCACCTCGACGTCCGTGCCTCGCCTCGACGCAGCCTGCCCCCGCCGCCGCGGGACGATGTCGTCCGGTCCTCCGTCTGCGCAGGTCCGCCCGCATAGCTGCCGATTAATCGCAGCCGCATGAGATCTCGCACACGTCCTGAGGAAAGATGATGGCCATGACCGCATCTCGACTGTTTCGTTCATTGGTGGGTGCCGTGCCCGCGGTGCTCGCCGTCGTCAGCTTCACCGCCGCCGGAGGGGTCGCGACCGCCCAAGCCGCGCCCGGCATTCCTTCGGTCCCCGGTGTGGTGCAGCGCCTGCAGATCGCCCCTGGCCAGAACCACATCGATGCCAGTGGCAACGTCGCACAGGGCAAGGCCGACAGCTATTCCATCGCCACGGCGCCGGGGCAGCGCCTGAGCTTCGACGTCACCGGCAATGCCCGCGTCTCGGTGGCCCCGTTGATCGGGCCGCAGGTCGCCAACGAGGTCCCGCATGCCGATCTCGTCGCCGACGGCAACGACTACCAGGTCGTCGTCTCCTCCGCCGACGGCGGGCCGGCCGGTTACACCCTGACGATCACCGCCGTCTGACGCCCACCTGTTGCCTGCCGGCCTGAGGTGTTCGCACCACAAACCTTCAGGTCGGCGGGGAAGCATGCCCACTAGCTCCGACAGAGACCTGCCGCCATGGTGCAGTGCCGTTGGGCACACGTAGGCAAACCCCGGCGTGCGAGCCCGTGCGGCGAACTATGGTGAGGCGGTGCTGCTAGAACCAGGTGACCAGTTCGCGGGATTCATCGTGCGGGGCCCGCTCGGACACGGGGGCAGCAGCGCGGTGTACCTGGCCGAGGATCCGGAATGGTCGCGGCCGGTGTCGTTGAAGATCCTGGGGCCCGAAGACAGCCGATCGCCCGAGGCGCGCGCTCGATTCGTGCACGAGTTCGACATCTTGTCGGCGCTGCGGCACCCCGACATCGTGCGCATGTATACGCACGGTGAAACCGACGGCAGGCTGTGGTCGGCGCACGAGTACGTGGCAGGTGCGACGGGTTCGACGTTGGTGCCACATCGGCACCCCGATCTGCGGCAGGCGCTCCATGTACTGAGGCATGTCGCGGCCGGACTCGACTTCGCCCACGCCAACGGGGTGGTCCATCTCGACGTTAAGCCGGCGAACGTGCTGGTCGGCACGGACGAGCCCGCGACGGTCAAGATCTCGGACTTCGATTCGGCCCGGTGGCTGCACCGGCCCGAGCCGCCTTTGTCGTCCAATGGTTTCGTCGTCGTTTCGGTGCCATACGCCGCGCCGGAGCTGCTGCGAGCGGAGACCGTGTCCCCGGCGACGGACCAGTACGCACTGGCCTGTTCGGCCATCGAACTGCTCACCGGTCACACACCGTTCGCTCGCGTGAACCTCATGGCCACCGCCGAGGCCCAGTTGCACGAGCCGCCTCCCGCACTCTCCGCGCGCCACCGCTGGATCCCGCCCGAAGTCGACGCGATCCTGCACCGGTCGCTCGCCAAGGACCCCGGTGACCGCTACGACTCGTGCGGCGAGCCCATCCGCCTGCTCACCGAGGCACTCCGCGACATCGATCCCCGGCCCCTCGCCCCCATACTGAACCGCTTGAAAGTGACGTTCACTCGATCGCAGCTGAGGAATCTCACGGTCGGACGGATCGGGGGCAAAGCGTTCAGCGATCGCCTCATGCGCTGAACAAGGTAGTGCCGTTCTCAACCATCCGCTCGCCCCGAACCCTCGCCCGCACGTGGTGCGGTGGTTTTGCCGGTTTCCTTGCGAGCAGGCGGTGCGGCGGTCACGCTGAAAGTATGCGGACCCGCGATATCGAGGTCGGGTGCACCTATATGGTGCTGGTCCCGCAGCGCCTGCCGCGCAGTCGATACCCCGATTGCGACCAGCCGGGCTCGCTCACTTGGGCGTGGTCGTGGCTGCGCGGCGGCCGGTTCCGGCTCACTGTCACCAGGGTCGATCACACCAGCGATCCGATCACCGTCGAGGGCCTGCGGATCACCGCGAACTCGCGCATCGCGGTGATGCTGACTCCCGAGCAAGCCGATGCCCTCGGATTACCGGACGGGGTGTTCCGGGTGCGCGGGACCTTGTTCGACGGCGAGGACCGGCCCGTGCGCCTGCCCGAGGTCGAACCGCTGCGGGTCCCGGCCCGCTGGCTGCGACCGGTCGAGCAGCCCTGCTTCACGCACCGCGACATCGACTGCTTCCCCTACCTGTGAGCTGAGCCGCGATCGGCGGGTCACCCTCGCACTGGGACTGCTTACTTCGCTGTCGGCCGCCGGTTCCACCGGCTAGGAGTCCCCGGCGAGTCGGACGGGTTCTCGGCTCACGCGGCATAGGGCGCGATGAAACGCTCCAGAGCTTTCCAGAGTTCGGCTTCGCGCCGCGGGTCGTACGACTCCTCCGACGAGCGGGTCACCCGGTCGCGGTCGACATAGGCGCCGGTCGGTGCGGCGGTGGCGCCGAGGACGACGTCCGCGAGACAGCGCCCGGCGGCGGCGGGGCTGGTCGCGAACCGCGTCCGGGTCAGCAGCGGCAGGATACGGCGCATCGCGAACCGGGACGCCGGACCCGCGTTGCGGGCGAGGTCGGTGCCGGGGACGAACCCCGGGTTGAAGCCGACGGCATCGATCCCGGTCCGCAGGCGGCGCGCGTACTCGTGCACGAGGTAGATGGCGGCGAGTTTGCTCGTCGAGTACGCGGTGCGTCCGGCGGCGGTGCCGCGCGGCTCGGGAAACGCGCCGGGACGGGCGAGGACATCGGGTGAACGCCAGACCGGGCCGGGCACCATCCCCATGTTGTGCGCGAAGTCGCCGAAATGGGTGTCGCTCACCGTGATCACGATCCGGGCCGGGGTATGGAAGCGGTCCTCCAGCAGGCGGACGAACAGATGGTTGGCCAGCACGTTGACGGCGAAGGTCGACTCGAATCCGCCGGGCCCCTCGGTCAGCGCGTTCGTGTATTGGATCCCCGCGTTGCCCACGAAACCGTGCAGCGGTGGCAACTCGCCCCTGTCGAGCCTGCCGCGAATCTCGACCGCGGCCGAACGCACACTGTCCGGCACACCGAGGTCGACGGCGACGTGCGACACCCGGCGCCCGATCCCGCCGAGTTCGGCGGCCAGTCGTGCGCCGGTGGACCCGCGGGCGGCGACGACGAGATGCGCCTGCGGCGCCTCCCGGAGAATGCGCTCCGCGGCGCCACGGCCGATCCCGCGACTCGCCCCGGTCATCACGATGGTCGACGGCATGGGAACCTCCCGCATTGGTTTCCGATAGCCCGATCGGGCGTCTCCATAGTCACCGCCGCGGCCCTCGGCAACCAGTGCCACGCCCGTCACCTGGACTGGCAGTACCCAGGCTGGTCCGGCCCGCGGCGGCGAGAATGAAGGCGTGACTTCCGCTCGCTCCGATTTCGGCGAACTCCTGCACACCTGGCGGGATCGCCTGTCGCCTGCCGACGCCGGCTTCGCGGTGACGCGCGGCCGCCGCGCTCCTGGACTGCGCCGGGAGGAGCTCGCGCAGCTCGCGGGGCTCTCGGTGGACTACATCTTGCGCTTGGAGCAAGGCCGGGCGCGTAACCCTTCGGCGCAGGTGGTCGGCGCCCTCGCGCGAGCCCTGCAGCTCTCCCGGGCCGAGCGCGACGAGCTGTACCGCGGAGCCGGGCTCCTGCCGCCCCAGGACGGGACGATCGGCACCCACGTGCCCCCGGGCATCCAACGGCTCACCGCGCGTCTCGGCGACGTCCCGATCGGGGTCTTCGCCGCCGACTGGACGCTCGTGTGGTGGAACGGCATGTGGAGCGCCCTGCACGGTGACCCCTCGATGGTCCCGGTCGGGGAGCGCAACCTGGCGCGGGCCGTTTTCGGCGCGGGCGCGGCGCGCACCTCGGTCCGTCCCTTCCGGTCCGACCGCGCGGAAGGCGCGTTCGCGGCCTCGATCGTCGCCGATCTGAAGGACGCGGTGTCCCGCTACCCCGCCGACGCCCGGCTCGATCGCCTCGTCCACGATCTGCGGGCCACGTCCGAGGCCTTCGCCCAGCTCTGGACGACGGCGACCGCGTCCCAGCACACGAGCGACCGGAAGACGATCCGACACCCCGAGATCGGCGACATCTCCCTCGACTGCGACGTCCTCGTCGTTCCGGGCGCGGACCTCCGCATGGTCACGTACACGGCCGCGGCCGGAAGCGACGACGCGGGGAAGCTGGATCTGCTCCGCGTCACGAACGGCCGGGCGGCGGGCACGCTTCCCTGAACCAGGGCGAGCCGGACGACGAGGTGACGTCGTACGGCGCTCGCTGTACGGCAGGTCGAGACACGCCTGACGGCCGGAGGATCAGCGCGGCGGCGTCCTGCGCTTCGGCGGGTCGGAACGAGCCGACGCCCGCAGGGCGCACACCTGCACTCGGGCGGAGACCGATGGCGGCCGATGTCCTCGACCGGGTCAGTGCACGAGCTGGTCGGCCCAGGCCGGTGGCAGCGCCGCACTCGACACATCGGCGATCTCGTGCAGCCGCTGCGCGGGAAATCCCAGGCGGCTCAATTGGATCAGCCCCTGGGCGACCACCACGACATTGGCGCTGACAGCCGAGAGCGTGGCTTCGTCGTCGTCTCCGGCCTCGCGCATCGCGGGTCGCAGCCGGTCGGCGACGCCCTGTTCCATCTCCGTGGTGGTCCGGCTGCCGATGGTGGCGACTTCGGGTATCCGGCCGGCGAGCTGGGCGATGCTGTTGATCATCAGGCAACCTCGCCGATCCGGCTGCGCGGCGCAGTCTTCGATGATCGCCTGGTACAGCCCGCGCACCGCGGAGCGGGCCGAACCGCGCGCCGAACCGATGGCCTCGCGGACCAGCCGCGTGCGGCGCCGGCAATAACGTTCGAACGCGGCCAGGAACAGACCCTGCTTGCTGCCGTAGGCGGCGTAGATGCTTCCGTTCCCGACGCCGGTCGCCAGCGAGACGTCCTCCACCGATGTGCTGTCGAAACCTTTCGACCAGAACAGCTCGGTCGCGGCGTCGAGCAGGTTCGATTCGTCGAACTGGCGCGGCCGTCCCATGGGCTCACCGTACCAATCGGTGTGCGAGGTCCGGCACATCACTTGTTCTGGAGCCGTACCTCCATAATACTGTTGACATGTCCTACAACTTCGCCGCTCCGCCCAGCAAACGTGTGGGCATCCTGCTGTTCGACGGCGTGAAGATGCTCGACTTCGTCGGGCCCGCGGAGGTCTTCGTCGAGGCGAACCAGTCGGTGGCGGGGTACGAGGTGGTCCTGGTCTCGGCCGATGGCAAGGACGCGCAGACCTCGATCGGCGCGCGGGTCGAGGTGAGCTGCGCGGCCGAGGACTCGGGCCGTTTCGACACGGTGGTGATCCCGGGAAGCGAACTGCCACCCGGCAAATTCGTGACTCCCGAGGTGCTGGCCGCCGCGCGGCATCTCTCCTGCAACACGCGGCGACTGGCGTCCATCTGCAGCGGCGCGTTCGTGCTGGCCGATCTGGGCCTGTTCGACGGCAGGCGGGCGACCACCCACTGGAAATTCGCGACCGAACTGGCGCGGCGCTACCCGGCGATCCAGGTGGATCCGGACGCGATCTTCGTGCGGGACGGTAATCTGTACAGCTCGGCGGGGGTCGCCGCGGGCGTCGATCTGGCGCTGGCGCTGGTCGAAGAGGACCACGGCGCCGACGTCACCCGGCACGTCGCCCAGTCGCTCGTGGTGCACATGCAGCGCGCCGGCGGTCAATCCCAGTTCTCCGCGTCGCTGAGCGGACCGGCGCCGCGCAGCCCACTGGTTCGCGGAGTCGTGGACCTCATCTGCGCCGACCCGGCGTTTCCGCACACCGTCCAGACACTGGCCGCCCACGCGCGCGTCAGCGTCCGGCATCTGACCCGGCTGTTCCGCGCGGAACTCGAACGCTCGCCCGCGGAGTACGTCGCGTTCATCCGTTTCGGAACGGCCCGGGACATGCTGCACGCCGGATACAGCGTGACGGAGGCCGCCATGGCCGCGGGCTACGGCACCAGCGAGGCGTTGCGTCGCGCGTTCGTGACCCGTCTGGGCATCTCCCCGCGCAAGTACCAGCAGCGCTTCCGGTCGACCGCCCGCACGGATCTGGTGCTGGAGCAGGCCGTGTCCTGATCAGAGGCTTTTGTGGCCCGTGGGGAGGGGCGCGAAGCGGGGCGTGCGGCCGAGACTGAGTCGGCCGCAGCGCCACTTGCGAGCGCTGGAGAAAGGAACACCATGTCAGCCCCGGCAAGTCCGACCATCGTCCTGGTGCACGGCGCCTTCGCCGACGCCGCGAGCTGGGCCCCCGTCACCGAACGGTTGCTCGACCGAGGCCATCGCGTCCTGGTCCCCCCGGTGTTCAATCGCAGCCTGTCGGCCGACGCGGCCTACATCAAGTCGTTCGTGGAGCAGATCGACGGGCCCGTGCTGCTGGCCGGGCATTCCTATGGCGGCGCGGTCATCACCGTGGCCGGCGTCGCCGACAACGTCATGGGCTTGGTCTACGTGTCCGGCTATGCCCTGGAGGAAGGCGAGAGCCTCGGGCAGTTGCAGGGCGGGTTCCCGGATTCCGACCTGGCGGCCAACCTTGTCTACGCGCCGTACCCGATCGAAGGCGCCGAGCCCGGCACGGATGTCTCGGTCGACATCGCCGCATTCCCCGAGATCTTCGCCGCGGGCCTCGATCCGGCGAAGGCCGCGGTCCTCGCGGTCTCGCAACGGCCGTTGTCGGCGATCGCGTTCGGCGAGCCCGCCTCGGCGGCCGCGTGGAAGACGAAACCGGCGTGGGGCATCGTGTCCAGCGCCGACCACACGATCAATCCCGACGTCGAGCGATTCGGCTACAAGCGCGCCGGATTCCGCGCCGTGGTCGAGATCGACGGACCACACCTGGTGATGCAGACCCACCCTGACGAGGTCGTGGCCGTCATCACAGACGCGATCGCCCACTCGGCCTGAGCCACAAAAGTTCCCACCACCTTTACGAGAGAGGCACGATCATGTCAGGAAACCCGCTGGGTATCTCGCTCGAACCGGCGGCGCAGGAGTTCGTCGACGCGACCTCGCAGCCGCCGTTCCTCTACCAGCTCGCGCCCGAGGAGGGCCGCAAGGCGGTGGACTCCGTGCAGGACGCGCCGATCTTCAAGCCCGAGATCGACGAGGAGTGGATCACCGTCGAGGGCGGGCCGACCGGCTCCGTGCGGGTCCGGATCGTCAAGCCGCAAGGCGTCACCGAGACGCTGCCGGTGATCGTGTACACCCATGGCGCGGGATGGGTGTTCGGCGACGCCCATACCCATGACCGCCTGGTGCGCGATCTGGCCGTAGGCGCCGGCGCCGCCGTGGTGTTCCCCGAATACGATCGGTCGCCGGATGTGCGCTACCCGGTGGCCAACGAGCAGTCCTACCGGGTTGCCCAGTGGGTCACCGCCAACGGCGCGGAGAAGGGCCTCGACTCGTCCCGGATCGCGATCGCGGGTGACTCGGTCGGCGGCAACATGGCCATCGCGCTGACCCTGATGGCCAAGGAGCGCGGCGACGTCTCCTTCGTGCAGCAGGTGCTGTTCTACCCGGTGACCGACGCCAACTTCGACACCGGCTCCTACCAGCAGTTCGCCGAGGGGTACTTCCTCACGCGCGAGGGCATGAAGTGGTTCTGGGATCAGTACACCACCAGCGCGGACGAGCGCGCGCAGATCACCGCCTCGCCGCTGCGGGCGACCACCGAGCAGCTGGCCGGGCTGCCGCCCGCGCTGGTGATTACCGCCGAAGCCGACGTGCTGCGCGACGAGGGCGAGGCCTTCGCGGGCAAGTTGCGCGCCGCGGGCGTGCCGGTCACGCAGGTGCGCTACGGCGGCATCGTCCACGACTTCGTGATGGTCAACTCGCTGCACGACACCCATGCCGCCAAGGGCGCGGTAGCGCAGGCCGTCGCGACGCTGCGGTCCGCCCTGCACCCTGCCTGACCTCGAAGGGACCACACTCGTGAGCACCGATACTTCCGCGCCGACCATCGTGCTTGTCCACGGTGCGTTCGCTGACTCCTCCAGCTGGAACGGGGTTGTCGAACGGCTACGCGCACAAGGGCATTCCGTGATCGCGGCCGCCAACCCGCTGCGCGGCCTCGACAGCGACGCCGCCTATGTGGCCTCGGTTCTCGACTCCGTGGAAGGGCCGTGCGTTCTGGTCGGCCATTCCTACGGCGGGAGCGTCATCACGGTCGCTGCCGCTGGGAAGTCGAATGTCGAAGCGCTCGTCTACGTCGCCGCGTTCATCCCCGACGAGGGCGAGAGCGCACTGCAATTGACCGACAAGTTCCCCGGATCGACGCTCGGGCCGACCACGCGGCCCGCCTCCTACCCGCTTCCGGACGAAGGCACCGGCACAGAGCTCTATATCCGGCAGGAGGAGTTCCACCAGCAGTTCGCCGCCGACGTGCCCGCCGCCACCGCCGAACTGATGGCCGCGACCCAGCGGCCGGTAGCCCTGGACGCCTTGCAGCAGCCCGCGACCGCCACCGCCTGGCGGAACATCCGGTCGTACGCGCTGATCACAAGCGAGGACAAGAACATTCCAGTGGAAGCGCAGCGATTCATGGCCGAGCGCGCGGGAGCCGAGGCTGTCGAGGTCGCGGCCTCACACGCCGTGTCGGTGTCCACGCCTGACGTGGTCGCTGCCCTGATCGCCCGGGTGGCGGCAGGCGAGTAGTACGGCCTCGGGAGCTCCGCGCGGCATGGATTTCGCTCCGCGCGGGGCTGCTGGGCCCATCGATGGTCAGGGCGTCTGGTCAGCACGGAAGCGGTCGATGTCCGCCATGTGCGTTTCGGCCCAGTCCCGCAGTGCCGCGAGCCGAATCTCCAAGGACGAGCCGAGATCCGTGATCGAGTAGTGCACCTGCGGCGGCACGGTCGGTTCGACGCGCCGCGCGACCAGTCCGTCGCGCGTCAGATTCCGCAGGGTGACCGAGAGCATCTTCTGTGAAATGCCAGGCATACGCCGCTGGAGCTCTGCGAAACGCACCTCCCCCGGCGCGGCCTCGGCAAGCAGTTTCACCACCATCGACACCCACTTGGTGCCGATCCGATCGAGCAAACGCCGCGTCGGACAGCCTGGATCGAACAGATCGCCACGAACGCCGGGGCGCTTACGCGAAGGAGGGGTAGTCACTCGGGGTTCACCACCTGAGTCGAAAGTGCCTTCTTGGCAGGGGACCGGAGCTTACCTACCGTCACCTGGTAACCCGAAGTGACCAGGAGTTGTGGTGTTGTCGACATCTTCCGACATTGTGATCCGGCGAATCGCGACCAACGGCATCGAGACCGATGTCGCGATCGCCGGGCACGGGCCTGCCGTACTGCTCTTGCACGGATTCCCGCACACCTGGCAACTGTGGCGCGACGTGATCGGGCCGCTGGCGAGACGACATCGGGTGATCGCGCCCGACCTCCGTGGCCTCGGAGCAGCTACCCGAGCGGCCGATGGTTACGACGCGGCGAATCTGTCCGCCGATGCCGAAGGATTGCTGGACGCGCTCGACGAGCCCGCCGCGGCCGTCGTCGGTATCGATGCGGGGACACCGCCCGCTTTCCTGCTGGCCGTGCGCCGGCCCCAACGGGTGCGTCGGCTGGTGCTGATGGAATCTCTGCTGGGTACGCTGCCCGGCGCCGAAGCGTTCTCGGCGGGCGCGCGACCGTGGTGGTTCGACTTCCACGCGGTGCCCGGCCTCGCTGAAAAGGTGCTCGCGGGAAACGAATCCGAGTACATCGATTGGTTCCTGCGGGCCGGTACTCTCGGCCGCGGTGTACGCAGCCCGATCCGGGAGGCCTTCATCGACGCCTACAACGATCCCGCGGCACTGCGGTGCGCGTTCGAGTACTACCGCGCCATGCCGACCAGTGCCCAGCAGATCCGGGACGCGGTGCGCGGCTGTCGCCTCACCGTCCCGACCATGGCTGTCGGCGCGCATCCGGTGGGCGACGCGCTGGCCCGCCAATTGACCCCCATCACCGACGATCTGACCCACCACCTGATCCCGGACTGTGGTCACATCATCCCGCTCGACGCGCCGGACGCACTGGTGCCGCTGCTCACCGAGTTCCTCGCGGCCGAACGAGGTTCGTGCTGACCGAGTTCGCACAGCCGAGCCCGGTCCCGCCGGACCTGGCACCGAATCCGACGACGCAATACGCGATTCGGGCGCGGCTGCCGGCGGTGTGACCACGAGACGGCCGTGCCGCCCTCAGTCGCAGACGGCCCCGATCGAGGCCGAGCCCACCAGCTTCGTGTATTTGGCCAGGACACCGCGGGTGTAGCGGGGCGGCAGGGGTTTCCAGCCTTCGCGACGGCGGGCGAGTTCTTCGGCGTCGACCAACAGGTCGAGGGTGCCCGCGGCGACATCGAGGCGGATCTGGTCGCCGTGGCGCACGAAGGCGATCGGGCCGCCGTCCACGGCTTCCGGTGCGACGTGCCCGACACACAAGCCGGTGGTGCCGCCGGAGAAGCGTCCGTCGGTGAGCAGCAGAACGTCCTTGCCCAGTCCCGCGCCTTTGATCGCCGCGGTGATGGCCAGCATCTCGCGCATCCCGGGACCGCCTTTCGGGCCCTCGTACCGGATGACGACCACGTCACCCGCCGCGATCGTGCCGTCCTCGAGCGCGTCCATCGCTGCGCGTTCCCGGTCGAAAACCCGGGCCGTGCCGGTGAATACGTCGGAGTCGAAGCCCGCCGACTTGACGACGGCGCCATCCGGCACGAGCGAACCGGACAGGATGGTGATGCCACCGGTCGGATGGATCGGCGACGCCATCGCCCGGATCACCTTGCCGTCGGGATCCGGCGGAGTGATGTCGGCCAGGTTCTCCGCCACCGTCTTTCCCGTCACGGTCAGGCAGTCGCCGTGCAGCAAACCGGCATCGAGCAAAGCCTTCATCATGACCGGCACGCCGCCGATCCGGTCCACGTCGGTCATCACGTGCTGACCGAAGGGTTTGACGTCGGCGAGGTGCGGCACGCGGCGGCCGACGCGCGCGAAATCGTCCAGCGATAGATCGACGTTCGCCTCGTGCGCGATGGCCAGCAGGTGCAGCACCGCGTTGGTGGAGCCGCCGAACGCCATGACGACCGCGATCGCGTTCTCGAAGGCGGGTTTGGTGAGGATGTCGGAGGGGGTGATGCCCTGCCGGATCAACTCGACCACGGCCTCGCCGCTGCGCCGGGCGTAACCGTCGCGACGACGATCGGTCGCGGGCGGCGCCGCGCTGCCGGGCAGCGACATGCCCAGCGCTTCGGCCGCGCTGGCCATGGTGTTGGCGGTGTACATGCCGCCGCAGGCGCCCTCACCGGGACAGATCGCCCGTTCGATGGCGGCCACGTCCTCGCGGCTCATCAGCCCGCGGGCGCAGGCACCGACCGCTTCGAACGCGTCGATGATCGTCACCTCACGCTCGCTGCCGTCGGAGAGCTTGGCGATGCCGGGCAGGATCGACCCCGCGTACAGGAACACGCTCGACAGGTTCAGCCGGGCCGCGGCCATCAGCATCCCGGGCAGTGATTTGTCGCAACCGGCCAGCAGCACCGAACCGTCGAGCCGCTCGGCCTGCATCACCGTCTCGACGCTGTCGGCGATCACCTCGCGCGAGACCAAGGAGAAGTGCATCCCCTCGTGCCCCATGGAGATGCCGTCGGACACCGAGATGGTGCCGAACTGCATGGGAAAGCCGCCACCGGAGAAGACGCCATCCTTGGACGCCTGGGCGAGCCGGTCCAGGGACAGATTGCACGGCGTGATCTCGTTCCACGAGGAGGCCACGCCGATCTGCGGCTTCTCCCAGTCCTCGTCGCCCATGCCGACCGCGCGCAACATCCCTCGGGCGGCGGTCTTCTCCAGGCCGTCGGTGACGTCGCGGCTGCGCGGCTTGAGATCGGAGACCTTCGAATTCTCGGGCATGGTTTCCCATCATGCTCGCCTCCGCTCGGATTACGACGGCGACCACGCCGAATCCGCCCAAATCGCCGCACCCGTCCGCCCAGAGCGTAATGCCGGGCAGACCCACGCTCCGGGACCGTACGCTCTGCTCATGAGCGAGCACCCGAGACTTCACTCGATTCCCGGTGGACGCGACGACCGGCCGCAGGTCCCGGCGACGCCCACGGAACCCCTGTGGCGCGAGGTGCTCGGCGAACAGTTGCGCACCCTGCGGCAGGACCGCAGCGAGACACTGGTCGAAACCGCCCGGCGGGCAGGCATTTCCCCGCAGTACCTGTCCGAGGTGGAGCGGGGCCGTAAGGAGCCGTCGAGCGAGATGATCGCCGCCCTGGCCGGATCCCTCGGCACCACGCTGGGTGAGCTCACCGGCCAGGTGGCGGACGAACTCCGCGCCCGCCGCCGGTTCGCCTTCTTGCAGCGGTCGGCGCCGCGTTCCGGCGCCGGGCCCACGCTCATGGCCCTGGCGGCCTAGTCCCGCCGCCCCAAGACCTGATCGACGAGGCCGTATTCGACCGCGGCCGAGGCGGTGAAGACCCGGTCGCGGTCGGTGTCGCGCCGGAGCCGCTCCACCGTCTGCCCGGTGTGCCGCGACAGGATCGACTCGATCTCCGCCCGCATCCGCACCAGCTCGTCGGCCTGAAGGATCAGATCCGGGATCGTTCCCTGCCCGCGCGCGGCGGGTTGGTGCAGTACCGCCCTGGCGTGCGGGAGCATGGCGCGGCGGCCGGGCTCACCGCCCGCCAGCAACACCGCACCGACCGCGATCGCCTGACCGACGCAGGTGGTCTGCACAGGCGACTGGATGTGCTGCATGGTGTCGTACACCGCGAGCATGGAGGGAAGATCGCCGCCCTCGCAGTTGATGTACAGGTTGATCTCCTGCTCGGGGCTCTCCGATTCCAGGTGCAGCAGCTGCGCGATGAGCGCGTTGGCCACGCCCGAGTCGATCGGCGTACCGAGGTAGACGATGCGCTCGGCGAGCAGGTGGGAGTAGATGTCGGTGATCCGCTCGCCGCCGCGTGGATGCTGCGCGATCACATTGGGAATGGTGTAAGTACTCATAATGTGTCCCTTCCGGCATGAGCGGGGCCCTCCGTGGTCACGCTGCGCTGCCGCCTCCGGGCCTGACCGCTCACGCGGTGTCCACTTCCGGCATGAGCGGGGCCCTCCGTGGTCACGCTGCGCTGCCGCCTCCGGGCCTGACCGCTCATGCGGTGTCCACTTCCGGCATGAGCGGGGCCCTCCGTGGTCACGCTGCGCTGCCGCCTCCGGGCCTGACCGCTCATGCCGAGATCCCGATTCGCTGGCGTTGCGGGACGATCTGCCCGAACGAGTCGACGATGTGGTCGATGAAGCCGTACTCCTTGGCTTGCGTGGCGGTGAACCAGCGGTCGTGCAGCGAATCCTCGTAGATCCGGTCGAACGGCTGGCCGGTGTCCTCGGCGATGATGCCGAGCACCGTGTCGACGGTGTAGCGCAGATCGTCGGCCTGGACCTCGACGTCGACGGCGGTGCCGCCGATGCCCGCCGACCCCTGGTGCATCAGCACCCGGGCGTGCGGCAGGGCGAAACGCCTGCCCTTGCTCCCCGACGACAGCAGGAATTGTCCCGCGCTGCAAGCCAATCCGAGCGCGAGCGTGGAGACCTCACACGGCACCAGCCGCATCACGTCGCGGATGGCGAGCATCGAGGGAACCGATCCGCCCGGCGAGTGGATCCACAGCGAGATGCCCGCGTCCGGGTCCTCGGCGGCGAGTGTGAGCAGCTGGGTCATCAGCAGCGTCCCGTTGTCGTCGTCGAGCGCGCCGTCGAGCACGACTATGCGGCGGCTGAGCAGTTGTTCTCGCGCCCGCCAGCTGAACATCGGGGTCTTGTCATCGTGAGCCATGGCTCCACGGTGCCGCACACGCGGCGCCGAACCGCTCCCTCGCTGCCCTCGGCAGATCCGCTCTCAGCAGTCGAGCCACGGTCCGTCGACGCCGTGAGCGGCCTCCTGACGGCAGCGGCGACCCGATCCCCGAGCGGTGCGTCGAAGACGCCGATGCCCGCCCGCGCGTAGCGCGCGGGCGGGCATCGTCGAAGACGGGGCTCGCTAGGACTCGCGGCCCGCTGTAGAGGCGGAACGCTGCCTGCTCGCTGCACGAGCGCGGCGGCGTTCGGCCTGCAACTCGGCGAGTTCCTGCTCCAGGATGTCGGCGACGCGGAATGAACCGGTGTCGTAGATATCCGGGGTGCGGGCTGTCGGCGGCTGCGCGACGTCGGGCTTGGGAGCGTCCTTGCCGTTCTTGGGCTCCGGCGCCGGACTGTCGCTCTTCACCTCGGCCGACGGGCGCCGGGCGACTGCCGGGAGTTCGGCCGTCGGAACCTCCGCCGCGGAGACTGTGGTGTTCGGCTTGGCCGAAGACGGCTGCCGGACGACCACCTTCGCCGCGGTGGGCTCTTCGACGGGCACCCGCGCGGCGGGCCGGTCCTCGGACTTGGCCGCCGCAACCGGTGCGGGCGCGACAGGCTCGCTCGCGACGAGCTTTTTGCCGTTGGTGGGCGCGTGGCCGTTGGCGGCGATCGTGACGTCGGCGTCTTCGACCTTCACCGGCGTCGTCGGACGCGTCTGGAAGACTTCCATCGCGTCGAGGTCTTCGATGGACTCGGGCAGCACCGGCTTGCGCGGCGTCTCGACCGGCGGCCGCTTCTTCTCGACCTGCGCCACGACCTCGGGCTGCTCTTCGAATTCCACCTGCGCGCCGTTGGTTTCGACGGCCTCCACCGCCTCCGGCTCGACGACCTCCACCGGGGGCGCCACCACGGCGGGCTGCGGTTCGGGGATCACGTGCTCATGCGGGATGCCCGGAGCCTCCTGCGCCACCGGCATCCGGTATCGGGGCAGCGTGAGCCGGATCTGCTCGGCCGGGTCGGGCAGGTCGCGGACCTGCTCGGTGGCCCTGGCGATGGCGAGGCCGTAGCGGGCGCTGGCCGCGTCGTGGATGAGCAGCGCGACACCGATCATCACCGGCGCGATGGCGTGCACGGCCGCGTCGTACCAGGCGCCCATGCGCAGGTAGGGGTAGGTGTTCAGGCTGACCGTCAAGGCCAGCAGGGCCATTTCGGCGGTCGCTACCTGGCGGCGGTTGTCCACCACGCCCCATTCGGCGACCTTGTTGGTGCCGATCATGATGATGATCAGGCAGACGCTGATCATGCCTTCGAGCAGGTAGCTGAACCAGTACAGCGGATCGGTCGCGCCACCGGGAGCGATGTTGTGCTGGACGTTGACCGCCGACCACAGCATGCCCGCCGCGACGACACCGGCCAGCGCGCGCAGCGACCAGGACCGATGCCGGTAGAGCGAGGCCAGCTTCGCGTGCGGGCTGGATTCGCGTCGTTGCGCGGCAATCGCCTTGCGGGCGAGCAGGAGGTCTCGCATGTCGGCCTTCTCGATCGCTTCGGTGGTCTGCCTTGCGCGGTCGGATGCCGCGGCGGCAGCCTGCGCCTCTTTCCAGCGCTGTGCGCGCTCCTGGGTGCGAATCCGTTCGGCGAGCTCACGTTCGGCATACAGTTCGTCCTCCGACAGCGCCTCGGTCAGCGCCGGATCGAACTGGTAGGCGAGCCGTCCACGGGCCTTCTCGACCCGCCTCGCCAGCTGTGTAACCTCGTCCTCGATGGGATGTTCGATGACCATCAGCGCTCCCCGCACGGGAGAGTCGATGGCAGACAAGTGATCACGTATGGCAACGGCACGTTTCATTCATAGTCGATCCACCGCTACTGGCGAAACTGTTCATTTGCCATCTCACCCAACTATTCGGCGCGCCGCGGCCGACACACGCGGCACGAGGTGATTTCCCTCGGGTCGCAGGCACTTCTTCGCCGCCGCGCACCAGACCATTGATCGCTCTATGCTGGAGTGGCGCGCTTTCCCTTCGCGGCGGCGCGTGCGCTCCCGCAGCGCGTTCGGATACGCCGGTGCCGCCGAGATTCGCCCCTCGGCGGCACCGGGCCCGGCCACTCTCCGCACCGGCCCTCGGCCCGCGGGTATTTCCGGTGTACTCCACCGAATCGCCGATGAGTTTCGCAGGGCGATTCCCGGGCGGGCGAACCGCTCAGCTTTCGGCGTCCACCGAGTCGAGCACCCGGGTCAACGTGTCGAACAGCAGCCGGTCCAGCCGGTCCTGGTCTACGTCGTCGCGCGACAACCACTGCACCGTGAGGTCCTCGGCCATCGCCCACCACGATCGCACCACCAGGCGCTCGGCGGTCGACCGCGCGGGCCTGCCGAGCGCGGCGAACACCCGATCGGTCAGCTCGTCGTGCATCCGCTCCATGATCGACTCGAGCACCGGATCCTGCCCGGCGGCGCGAAGCAGTCGCACCAGCGGTCCACTGCGCCTGCGCATGTAGCCGACGAAATTGGCGATCATCGACGCGAGCGGGTCGGCGGCGTCCGGGTCGGGGCCGGTACCGCGCAGGAATCGCTGCGACGCGGCGTGCACGAGCTGTGCGTAGTAGTCCTGCTTGGTGGGGAAATAGTGGAAGAGCAGCCCGCGCGAGATGCCCGCCTGCTGCGCGACCGCGTCGATGGTGATCTGGTGCCATGGGCGATCGATCAGCATGCCCAGACCGATGCCGATCAGTTGTCTGCGCCGGTCGTCCGCCGAGCGTCGGCCGCTCGCCTGCACGGCAACCTCGGTCATCCACCCTCCTCTATTGAGCAATGCTCAACAATATGCTACCAATGGACTCGACCGGAAGTTGAGCAATGCTCAGCGAGCCACGAGGATGGGTATGGATTTCACGCACTCCGACCGAGCCGTCCGCCTCACCGACCAGGTGCGGCAGTTCGTGCGCGACGAGATCGAGCCGCGCGACGAAGAGCACGCGGCCGCCCTGCGAGAATCGCCCTGGGCGGTGCCGCCGGTGGTGGAAGAGCTGAAGCAGAAGGCGCGGGCGGCGGGTCTGTGGAACCTCTTCCTTCCCGATCCGGAACTCGGGGCGGGCCTGAGCAACGTCGAGTACGCGCCGATGGCCGAGGTGATGGGGGCCTCCGGCTGGGCGTCGGAGGTGTTCAACTGCAACGCGCCCGATACCGGTAATGCCGAGGTCCTGCTGCACTACGGCAGCGCCGAGCAGCGGGAGCAGTGGTTGCGGCCGCTGCTGGACGGAACGATCCGCTCGGCGTTCTGCATGACCGAACCCGATGTCGCCTCCTCGGACGCGACCAATATGGCCGCGACCGCCGTGGTGGACGGCGAGGAGATCGTGCTCAACGGCCGCAAGTGGTGGAGCACCGGCATCGGCCATCCGAACTGCGCGTTCGTCATCTTCATGGGCCTGACCGACCCGGAGGCGCACCCGTATCAGCGGCACTCCATGGTGCTGGTCCCGGTGGACACGCCCGGCGTGCGGGTCGAACGGATGCTCAGCACCTTCGGCTACCTGGACGAGCCCTTCGGGCACGGCGAGGTCACCTTCACCGACGTGCGCCTTCCGCTGGACGCCGTGATCGCCGGGCCGGGGCGCGGATTCGAGATCGCCCAGGGCCGCCTCGGGCCCGGCCGCATCCACCACTGCATGCGCGCCATCGGCCTGGCCGAGCGCGCGCTCGAACTGGCCTGCCGTCGCGCCCTGTCGCGCACGGCGTTCGGCAAGCCGCTGGCCAACCTCGGCGGGAACCGGGAGCGGATCGCCAACGCGCGCGTCGCGATCGACCAGGCGCGGTTGCTCGTCCTGCACACCGCCTGGCTGCTGGACACCAAGGGACTGGCCGGCGCGCGCAGCGAGGTCTCCCAGATCAAGGCGGTCGTGCCGCGGATGACCCAGGAAGTGCTGGACATGGCGATCCAGTTGCACGGCGGGGCAGGACTTTCCGACGATTTCCCGCTGGCGCGCGCATTCGCGGGCATTCGTTCGCTGCGCTTCGCCGATGGTCCCGACGAGGTGCACCTCGGCGTGATCGCCCGGCAGGAGCTGCGCAAATACGGAACCGACCGGTGAACGTCGCGGACGCCGCCGCCGTCCGCGCGGAGGACGCCTTCGACGTCGCCGCGATGCACGCCTGGCTCGCCGAGCAGGTGCCCGGTCTGAGCGAGCCGCCCGAGGTGCGCCAATTCTCCGGAGGCGCGTCCAATCTGACGTATCTGCTGCGGTACCCGGATCGCGACTTGATCCTGCGCCGCCCGCCCGGCGGCACCAAGGCGGCTTCCGCGCACGATATGGGCCGCGAATTCCTGGTGCAGCAGCGGTTGCGCCCGCACTACCGCTACGTGCCGCGGATGGTGGCTCGCTGCGCCGATCCGGAGGTGATCGGCAGCGAGTTCTACGTGATGGAGCGCGTGGCGGGCACCATCCTGCGCGGCGATCTCCCCGCAGGCACCAGCCTGTCCCCGGACCAGGCGCGACGGCTGTCCACCACGGCTTTCGACTGCTTGATCGAGCTGCACGAAGTGGACCCGGTCGCGGCCGGTCTCACCGGAATCGGCAAGGGCGCCGGTTATGTCGCGCGCCAGGTCGCGGGCTGGTCGCGGCGCTTCGTGGACGCCCGCACCGACAATGTCAGCGATTTCGCCGCGGTGATGGCCTGGCTCGACGCGAACCAGCCCGCGGACGTCGCCACCACCGTCATCCACAACGACTTCCGGCTCGACAATCTGGTGCTGGACCCTGCGGGCTCCGGCGCGATCGTCGGCGTGCTGGACTGGGAGATGGCGACCCTGGGCGATCCCCTGATGGATCTCGGCGGGGCACTGGCCTACTGGGTGCAGGCGGACGACGACGAGGTCATGCGCGCTTCCCGCCGCCAGCCGAGTCACCTGCCGGGCATGCTGACCCGCGCGCAGATCGTCGAACACTATTGCGCGCGCACCGGCCGCTCGGCCGAGAACTGGCCGTTCTACGAGGTCTTCGGACTGTTCCGCCTGGCCGTCATCGCCCAGCAGATCTACTACCGCTACCACCACGGCCAGACCACGAACCCGGCGTTCAAGGACTTCTGGATGCTGATCAACTACCTGGACCGGCGCTGCCGGAAGGTCGCCGGGCTCGAGTAGGGCGGTTCGGAGACTTTCATCGCCCGAGCGCGATGGAGCCCATATCGGTGACGGTGCAGTTGTCCTCCATCGGCACTCCCGCGAACCGGTCGCGCAGCCAAGCGATCACGCGGTTCTCGGCGAGTGTGTTGAGGCTCAGGTGTTCGCTCGCATGGTCGCGGATGTAGGTGACTCGTGCGGCGGGATCGCGGCAGTAGCTGGAGGCGAGCGCGTCGGCGGGGCCGATGGGGACGAGCCAGTCGGCGGTCGCGTGATAGAGGAAGACCGGGGTGTCGGGGACCGACTTGCCCATCCTGGTCCGGTCGAAGACGGCACGCAGCACCGGCGTGTGCAGGATGCCCCCTTGCACCAGGCTGTCTATGTCGAGGAATGGTTCCAGGGCGGCTTGGTGCAGCACGCAACCGCGGTCCTTCGCGGTCAGTAGCTGCCGTCCGCGTGGTGTGGCGTTCACCCACAGGTAGGCGTCCAGTTCCGGTTCCTCGCGCGCGAGACCGATGATGGCGGCCGCGACCAGACCGGCGCCGGGCCCCTTGTTCGCCTCGCGGGACAGAACTTCGAGATCGACATCGGTACCGCCGGAGACGACGCCGACGAGATTCACCTCCGGCGCGTAGGCGCTGCGCAGTTCCGCGCCGTGCAGCGTGGGGATCGACCCTCCCGAGTATCCCCACATCGCCACCTCGGTGGCCGCTCCCGGCAGGTGCAGCGGACCGAAACGCTCCGCGGCGCGGATGCCGTCCAAGGCGATCCGCGCGGCCAGCGGGCCGTGGGCGAACGCCGAATTCGGGCCTTGATGGTCCGGCACCACGACCGTCCATCCCTGCGCCAGCAACGCCGGGGCGCTGCGCAACGGGTCGATCTGCCCGTCCAGCAGACCGGCCTGCGCCGACCGGCGCACCGTGTAGGACGGCGCGCAGAACAGTCCGGTGGAATCCTCGGCGGCGTGCAGGGACACCAATTTGCCGTTCCCCGCGAAGGGTTTCAGCAATGTCGCGACGGCGGCGATGGGCTGATCGGCGCTGTTGCCGGACCGATAGGAGACCTGCCAGGCCTCGGCGGCCAGCGCCCCGCCGAGCTGATTGGCGATGGCGACCGGCCGCGCGGCGAGGATCTCGCCGGGCCGCTTCGACGTCACCAGATCGGCGGAAGGCCGATAGAAAGGGTCCTGCTCGGGCGGCGCCACCGCCCCCGGAAGTTCCGGCTCCGCCGCCGACGGTGCGGCCGGCAGCGCCAGCAGCATCGAAATAGCCGTACCGGCAAGCGCACACCACCGGGCGAACACCATCGACGACCTCCCCTGGAATCGACCGCAGATGCCATGCGTTTCGCGCCGATCGACCGCCACGGCAGTGACATCGTAACGAAAGCCCACCTGCGCGAACGGCACAACGGAAGATCGGCCGAACTCAGTTCGGCGCGGCGATCTTGATGATGGTGGCCTTACCGTCGGTGGTGGCCACGGTGACGAATTGGCGATAGGTGCGATTGGCGGAGTCGGGGCGCAGCTCGGTGATGACCACGTCGTAGCGTCCGTCGAGCATGGGGGTGATCAGGACGCAGTGCTGCGTTCCCGTGGGCACGGAGGCGATGCCCGCGTCGATCACGGCGACCGGTGGCACCGCGGCGTCCGGCACCGTCAGCGATCGCGCGACCGCTCCCGAGCGAGTCACGTAGTAGGCGTGCTGAAACGCCAGGATCACCTCCGGCCCCGACGCGGTCGAGCCGGTGCCGTTGCCGCGCACCAACTGTCCACCCCGGGTCGGCTCGCAGCCTGGGCCGCCGCCGAGCACCGGGTCCGCCACCGTGGCCGATTGCCGTGGCGCGGAGGCCGCGTCCGTGTACACCAGGACCAGCGCGGCGGCGGCGAGCGATGCGGCCAGCCCGACGCCGCCGACCAGCCAAGCGCGGCGTGGGCCGCGACGAGCGCGGCGGCGAGCGCGGGAGGCCGGATGCCGGTCGCCGCGGGGCGGCGGCTCCTGTCCGGAGATCATTCCCGGCCACGTGGGCACGCGTCCGGTCCGGACCTGGCCTCGGCGGGCGCGTCGGCCGCCGGGCTCGGACGTGTTCGACGACATGATCTCGCCGCACCCCCTTTTACGGTGCCTACTCGGCCACCGTGGGTTCCCTCTCAATGCCGTTGCGCAATAACAACATTGCATATCTCTTCGGATTCTGTCGGTCGAATGCTCAACAGAAAAGCCCGAATTGCGGCGCGGCGGTCCCCGGAACGCGCGATACCGGCTGATCAGGACCGGGCGGTCGGTGCGGTTCCGGACCGGCGGGCATACCTCGGCCGCAACGGAATCGCCGCCGCCCGTAGCATCCCGCACATGAGCCAGCCGCCGCAGCCGTACCCACAATATCCCGCCCATCAGCAGCCACCCCAGCCGTATCCCCCGCCCCCGCCGCCCGGACCGCAGTTCCCGATCCTGGTCTCCACCATGAACGACGTGCCCGGCCAGGAGATCGTCCGGGTGTTCGGCGAGGTCGCCGGACTCACCGTGCGCAGCCGCAGCTTCGGGTCGAACTTCAGCGCCGGTTTCCGTTCGCTGGGCGGCGGGGAGATTCCCGAGTACACCCAGCTGCTCTACCAGTCCCGGCACGAGGCGATCATGCGGATGTGCCAGCACGCGATGTCGTTCGGCGCGAACGCGGTCATCGCCATGCGCTTCGACTGCAACGAGATCGCGGGCACCATGAGCGAGGTGGCGGCCTACGGCACCGCGGTGCTGCTTCAGCCCGCGACGTGACTCGAGCTAACCCCAGGTGAGCGGATCGAGATGGAGGAAGAACCGCTGCCGCTCGGCATCCAGATCGATGCCGTAGCGATCGGCGAAGGCGCGGTCGGCGTTTCCGGCGCGCCGCTCGTCCTGCCATGACTCCCTGGCATCGGCCAGCAGCAGAGCGATATCGGCGTACGGATCGGCGATGCCCAGGCGGCCGAGGTCGACGAATCCGGCGACGGTGTGCGTTTCCGGATCGAGGATGATGTTCGGCAGGCACAGATCGCCGTGGCAGACTACCGCTTCGGCGGACTCCTGCGTCATCCTGGGCTCCAACTGTGTGGCCAGCCTGGTGAGCAGGACGGTGGGCGGAGTCTCCTGCTGCTCCTCGGGAAGGAACTCGGTGTGCACCGCACCCCGGACCACCACGTCCTGGGCGAGCGCGAACATCCGCGCCAGGCCACGGTCGAACGGGCACTCCGCGATGGGTAGATCGTGCAGGCGCCGCACCGTGTCCGCGATGGAATCCCATGCGAGGGCGAGATCTTGCGCGGAAACGGCGTTCGCGGGCACACCGGGCACGGCGCTGGTGACCAAGCAGGCCCCGTCCCCATCGGGCCGCCAGTCCAGTACCCGAGGGCCGGGTATATCGTGGCCGTCGAGCCAGGTGATCTTGTCCCGTTCCAGCGCGAGGGTGGCGACCTCGCCGGTGGCGACACACTTGGCGTAGCGGGACCCGTCGGCGGACCGGAATACCCGGGCACCGGACTCCCCGCCGCCGACCGGCTCCCATCGGCAATCGGACGGCAGGGCTGCGCGGAAGCGAACAAGCGGCTCGGACACGCCATCGACGGTAGCAACGCGGCTCGCGAGTGGCCCACCGCGCAGACCTCTGGCAACCCGGATGTATAGTTGCTCAAAGCAACTAGTTGTGGTTGCTAATCAAAACTGCTGGTGGGGAACATTCGAGGTGGTGTCATGTCCGCAACCGCTCGCGAGCGCCGGGGCACGGCGGCCGAACTCGCGGCCGCCGACGAACTCGGTCAGCGACTGGTCCGGTTCATGCGCGCGGTCAACCGGGCGAAGTGGCTGCCCGCTCGGCCCGGTCCGGACGGCCTGGAACGACTCGCCTACTCCGTGCTCTTCTGCCTGGTGCACGAGGGACCGCAGCGCGCGGGCAGGCTCGCCGAATTGCTGCACACCGAGGCATCGACCATCAGCAGACAGAGCAGATCACTCGTGGCGCACGGCCTGGTGGAGCGCCGGGCCGACCCGGTCGACGGCCGCGCGTGCGTGCTGGCGGCCACCGCGGAAGGCGTTCGCGTCTTCGAGGAGAACCGCGCGCTGCGCAACCGGTGGCTGGCCGACATCCTGGCCGACTGGCCCGCGACCGATCGCGACACCTTGACCGCACTGCTCGACCGGCTCACCGCAGGAATAGAGACCACCACTCCCCGACACCACGCCGATCCGAAATAGGGCTCATTCATGACGAATTCCACCATCCGGGCTCCGCGGAACCCGGACGCGGGCGCGGACACGTCACTGTCGCACCGGCAGATCCTGACCATCCTGTCCGGGCTGTTGCTCGGCATGTTCCTGGCCGCGCTCGACCAGAACATCGTCAGCGTCGCGATCGTCAAGATCGCCAACGACCTGCACGGTTTCGACGAGCAGGCGTGGGCGACCACCGCTTACCTGATCACCGCGACGATCACGACGCCGCTGTACGGCAAACTGGCCGACATCTACGGCCGTAAACCGTTCTATCTCACGGCGATCGGACTGTTCGTCATCGGCTCGGTGGCGTGCACCTTCGCCGATTCGATGTACCAGCTCGCCGCGTTCCGCGCGTTCCAGGGCCTGGGCGCGGGCGGACTGATGTCGCTGGCGTTCACCATCATCGGCGATATCGTCCCGGTGCGGGAACGGGTGCGCTATCAGGGCTATTTCATGATGGTCTTCGGCACCGCGACGGTGCTCGGCCCGGTGCTCGGCGGCTTCTTCTCCGACTACGAAGAACTCGGCGGCATCGAAGGCTGGCGGTGGGTGTTCCTGGTGAACGTCCCGGTCGGCCTGCTCGCCCTGCTCGTGGTGGCCAAGGTGCTCAACGTGCCGCACCAGCGCCAGCACCACCGGATCGACTGGTTCGGCGCGCTGACGCTGACCATCGGCGTGGTGCCGCTGCTGATCGTCGCCGAACAGGGACGCCACTGGGGATGGTCGTCGGAGAAGTCGCTGCTCTGCTACGGCATCGGGGCGGCGGGGCTGGCGCTGTTCGTCCTGGTGGAGTTCCTGATGAAGGACTCGGCGCTGATCCCCTTGCGGCTGTTCCGGAACTCGACCTTCAGCGTCACCATCGCCGGTGGATTCATCGTCGGTGTGGCGATGTTCGGCGCGATCACCATGGTTCCGCAGTACTTCCAGGTCGTGCGCGGCTACTCGCCGACGAAGGCGGGCCTGCTCATGTTGCCGCTGGTGCTCGGCATCACCGTCGGCTCGCAGGCGGCTGGCCGGATCACCAAGCAGACGGGGCGCTACAAGATCCTGCCGGTGACCGGCACGTTCATCGTCGCGGTCGGTGCGGCCCTGTACGCGCAGGTGCACTACGACAGCGCGCTGTGGCAGCCGCTGGCGATCGGCGCGGTGATCGGGCTCGGGCTCGGCTGTTGCATGCAGACGCTGATCATCGCGGCGCAGAACGCCGGACCGCGTAAGGACATGGGTGTCTCCACCGCCTCGGCCACGTTCTTCCGGCAGATGGGCGGCACGCTCGGCGTAGCGGTGTTCCTGACCATCCTGTTCAACCTGCTGCCGAACCGGATCATCGACGCGTTCGGCGGCGCGCTGCCGCCCGGGTTCGGCGCCGACCAGCTCAGCGGCATGCAGTCCAACACCAGCGGCATCGCGGCGCTGCCCGAGGCGCTGAAGGTGCCGATCCTCACCGGCTTCACCGAATCCATGCACGGCGTGTTCTACACGGCGGCCGGGGTCGCGCTGCTGGCCTGCGTGGTGCTGATGTTCATGAAAGAGATTCCGCTGCAGGACGCTCCGGCGCCCGTCGCGCAGACGCCGGTCGAGGAGCCGGAAACCGCCGAGTCGCAGTGGGACGCGGATCAGGTCTGGGAAGGCGCCGCGCAGGCGCTGTCGGAGCCGGAACCGGTGCTCGCCGCGGCCGCGGGCGGCTACGGCGCGGGCGATCCCGCGAGCAACGGCGCACACCGGCGCGAACCTCGGGCGAGCTTCGACGGCGCGGAGCACGAAGGGCGTTCGCTCAGCGGCTATGTCCATCGTGAGGACGGCCGTCCGGTGCCCGCGGCGGCGCTCACGCTGATCGACCAGCACGGGCGGCAGGCCGCGCGCACGGGCGGCGGCGCAGACGGCAGTTACCTCCTCGGCGCGCCCGACTCGGGCGGCTACGTGCTGATCGTCTCGGCCGCCGGGCATCAGCCCGCCGCGGTGAACGTCACCGTCGTTGACCGTCCGCAGCAACTCGACATCACCCTGCTCGGCTCCGGCGAGCTGTCCGGTGTAGTCCGGTCCGGCAGGAACGGCGAGCCGCTGCCCGGCGCGACCATCACGCTGACCGACCTGGACGGCGAGGTGGTCGGCTCGGCCACCGCGGCGGCCGACGGCGCTTACCTGTGCCACGGCGTGGTGCCCGGCACGTACACCCTGGTCGCGGTCGCCGAACACATGCGACCCAGCGCGACCGCGCTGACCGTGCCGGACAGCGGGCTGCTGCACCACGACATCGAACTCACGCCGATGGCGGTGCTGGCCGGATCGGCCTGGTCGGACGGCGGCCGGGCGGTCCCGGACGTGCAGATCAGCGTGCTCGACGCCGCGGGCGTGCCGACCGCGACGACGCGCACCGACGAGAACGGGCGTTATGTCGTCACGGATCTCGCCGAAGGCGACTACACGATCGTCGCGCGCGGCTACCCGCCGGTGACCAGCCAGGTCACGGTGAGCGGCGGCGAAGTCGCGCACGATGTGCGGCTCGGCTACAGCAGCATCGAGGAAGAGACGACCGGAAACGTCCCGCCCGCCCGCTGACGATCCGGCGGGGGCGCTCCAAAGGGGCGGTGGCTATGCGGCCACCGCCCCTTTCGCCGCTGTGCGGATTTCCCGCGGCTCAGCGGGGGTTCACTCCTGCGCCCGATGCCGTTTGTGATCGCCGAACGGTTCGTCGCGTTCCCGGACCGCCTCGCGGAAACCGGTTGTGGCGGCCCGCGTCTGGAAGGCGTATCCCTCGCTGGTGTGCCGGGAGATGCCGTCGAAGACGGTGCTGATCATGCCGGAGTTGACCACCCCCTGTGCGTACAGCGCCGAATTGAGCGCCAGCTTGGCCATCATCAGCTGGTTGACCGGCATGCGCGCGATCCGGGCGACGAATTCCTCGGTGCGCGCGTCGAGTTCGGCGGCGGGCCAGGATTCGATGGCCAGGCCCCATTCCACCGCCTGCTTCCCGGTGAGGCAGTCGCCGGTGAACAGCAGGCGCTTGGCGCGCTGGTCACCGAGGCGATGCGCCCACATGCCCGCCGCCGGGACACCCCAGACCCGGGTGGGCGGGTAGCCGATCTTCGTGTCGTCGGCGCAGATGATCTGGTCGGCGAACAGCGCGATGTCGCTGCCGCCCGCGACGGCGAAGCCGTGCAGCTTGGCCACGGTCGGCTTGTTCGCCTGCATCAGGCTGGCGAAACCGCGGTTGAACCGGCTCATCATCGCGTAGTCGATCATCGGATCCCAGGTCCGCGCCGGATCGTGATTGCGGCCCTGCACCACCGGATCGACGACTGTACCCGCCACCTCATCGGGCCCGCCCGCCACCGCGAAACTCTGCTCGGCGAACATGCTCAGGTCGTAGCCGCCGCAGAATCCCTTGCCGCGTCCGGACACCAGGATCACGTGCACCCGCGGGTCCAGATCCGCGCGTTCGACCGCGTGCGCCAGATCGTGCGGCGTATCGGGCGTGATCGCGTTGCCTTTCTCCGGCCGGTCGAAGGTGATGCGGGCGATGCGGCCGTCCCGCTCGTAGGTCAGCGTCCGGTACTCGCGGGCGTCGTCCGGGTCGGGCCGTCCGGCCCACGGGGAGTCCGGTGCCTCGGTCCAATTGCGATACCACGCGCCCGCCCCGCTGTCGGCCTGGCTGTCACTGTCGGTCATCGCTTTCCCTTCGACGCTGGTGTGAACCGGTCTCCGCAGTCTGGCGCACCCACTATTTGACAGTCAACACTGACTGTGAAAATGTCGCGGCGACGGGAGGAGCTGGTATGGCCGGACGACGCGAGGAACAGAAGCGGGCGACCCGTGTGCGCATCCTCGACGCCGCCGCCGACCTGCTGGCCGAGCAGGGCTACCGGGCGCTGTCCACGTTGTCCGTGCAGCGGGCCGCGAACGTGAGCCGCGGGGCGCTGCTGCATCACTTCCCGACCATCGGCGCGTTGATCGGCGAACTGGTCGGACATCTGGTCGCACGCAACGAGGCGGCGGTGCGAGAAGTCGCGGCCGGACTCGGCACGGGGACCGATCCCCTACGCCGCGCCCTGACCGCCCTGTACGAGTCGATGGCACGCCCGGCGGCGCAAGCCGAGTTCGAACTGTGGGCGGCCGCGCGGACCGATCCGGCGCTTGCCGAGGCGTTGCGCGCGGCCGAACGAAAAGCCGGGCGCGACTTGCGGCGAGTGGTGGACGCACTGTTCGGTCCGGACATGGTCGCCCATCCGCGCTACCCCGCCGTCCGCGACCTCACCATCGCGATACTGCGCGGCACCGCGATGTCCCGGCCGCTGCGCACTTCCGAGCGCGCCGCCGCGGCAACCATCGATCGATGGGCGGAGGCCATGACAGTTCTTCTCGCACAGGGCCACTAGCAATCGGGGAGCGCCGACGGTTCCGAACCCACTGTGATACGCGTCACTTCAGGCTCCGATTGTGCACTCTCCCACACTGTCGCTATCCTGGCTGCACTTTGAGACCACCGAGTCTCAATGCAGCCTTCGACGGGGCCGGGGTCCGACCACCGCACGGCGCCCGCGGAGGCCGATTCCTGCCGGGGAGCGCCTGCGGCGCCTGTACTACCAGGAGCAAACGCCATGCGATCGAAGTTGATCTCGGCGGCCATCGGTTTCGCGGTGATGGCGCTGTCGTGTGTGGGACCGGGCAGCGGGCCCGCCGTCGCCGCACCGGATTGCCCGAGTCTGTACGTGGTGGCGATCCCGGGGACATGGGAGACCACCGCGGACGGTGAGCGCCCCGGGCCCGGGATGCTGGCCGGAGTCACCCGCGGCCTGCCGTCCTCGGCGTGGGTGGACTACGTGAGTTACGCGGCGACCGCCTTCCCTTGGGAGAGCGAGGTATACGGCGCCTCCAAACGCGAGGCCGTCGACAACGCGCGCGGCATGATCGCGGCGATGGGCCGGGAGTGCGGCGCGACCAGGATCGCGCTGCTGGGCTACAGCCAGGGCGCGGACGCCGCCGGTGATCTCGCCGCCGAGATCGGCACCGGACTCGGCGTCGTGCCGCCGCATCGGATCGCCGCGGTGGGGCTCATCTCCGATCCCCGCCGCTCCCCCACCGACGCACTGGTCGGTCCACCGGTCGGCGGCGCGGGCGCGGGCGGTCCGCGCATCGGCGGGTTCGGTCTCGTCACCCCGCAGACCCGCACCATCTGCGCGATCGGCGATCTGTACTGCACCACGGCGTCGGACGATTTCGTGACCCGCTTCGCGGGCTTCCTGGCCCAGACCTCCCATCCCGAGCCGGCCTACCTGTGGCGCTACCAGATGGAAATGGGCGCCATCGTCGGCGACCTGATGTCCAACGGCGGAATCCCCCTTTTGCAGAGCCAGCTCTCGGAGTCGGCCAACCAGGAACGGGCTCGGCTGCTGGACGAGTTCTACCGCTCCGAAGCGCACACCGCCTACGGCAGCTACCCCGTCGGAGGCGGAGCGACCGCGCTGTCGTGGATGCACGACTGGCTGGCGTCGCTGGCCTGAGTCAGGGAGCGAGGCGGCGCGCGACCTCGCCCAGACTGTCCGCGACAGCGCCCTGCTGCGCGTCGGTGAGCACGTCGACGAGGACGCGGCGGACGGTCGCGACATGGCCCGGCGCGACTTGCGCCAGCCTTTCCCGGCCCGCGGCGGTGAGTACGGCGATGACCCCGCGCACGTCGGTCGGGCAGGCCTCGCGTACCAGCAACCCGGCCTTCTCCAACTGCGTCACCTGATAGGTCAGACCGCTTTTGGAGGTATAGAGCGCCTCGGCGAGTTCGGTCATCCGCAGGCGGCCCTCCGGCGCGTCCGCGAGCCGCACGAGCACCTCGTACTGGGTGTGCGACAGCCCTTCCCGCTTGAGCTGCCGTTCCACCTCGCGACCCACCAGCGCGCCGGCCGCCAGGAAGTTCTGCCACACCGCCATCTCGCGGACGTTCAGCCACGTGGTCTCCACGGCTCCACCCTAACCCTATTGTTCAAATTTGAACAATCAGCTACAGTCGAGTTCGAATTTGAACTACCTGGGCGACCGAGCCGGGAGGAGCACTATGACCGTGGCCGCCGAAAAAATGCCGGTGCTGTATCTCTCGCATGGCGCTCCGCCGCTGGCCGACCACGAGAGGTGGCCCGCCGAACTGGCGGCGTGGTCGCGCGCGTTGCCCCGGCCCCGCGCCGTCCTGATCGTCTCCGCGCACTGGGAGGCCGCACCGATCGCGCTCGGCGCCACGGAGACGGTGCCGCTGGTCTACGACTTCTGGGGCTTTCCCGAGCGGTACTACCAGGTGCGTTATGCCGCGCCGGGCGCGCCCGAGCTGGCCGACAAGGTGCGAAACCTGTTGCGCGGGCCGGGCACCGCCGTGGCGGACGTGCCGGATCGGGGCCTCGATCACGGCGCTTACGTTCCGTTGAAAGAGATGTATCCGGACGCCGACATCCCGGTGTTGCAGCTGTCCATGCCGACGCTGGACCCGCAGGTCCTGTTGCGCATCGGCCGGAAGCTGGCGCCGCTGCGCGAGGAAGGCGTACTGATCGTCGGCAGCGGATTCTTCACGCACAATTTGCGCGCGCTGACCGCCGACGACGAGCACGTGCCCTCCTTCACGGCCGAATTCGACGCGTGGGGCCGCGAGACGCTGGCCGCCCGCGACCTGGACGCCCTGCTCGACTTCGAGCGCACCGCGCCCGCGGCTCGCCTGGCACATCCACGCGCCGACCACTTCGCGCCGCTGTTCGTCGCACTCGGCGCGGGCGAAGTGGATTTCGGCACGCTGCGCACCGTCATCGACGGTTACTGGTTCGGCATGGCACGCCGATCCATTCAGCTCGGCTGAGCGACGGTGCCGCACCATCCGGCCTCCGCCGATGCCCGAGGTGATCGCGATCCGGCCCAGCCGGGTCGCGACGAACCCGGGCGGCGGAGCCTCCGGAGTCGCGGTCGCCCGTCAGCACCTCGCCTGCTCAGGACCTGCCGCCGGAGGGCATCGGCTGGATCGCACCGGTGCCGACGGTCCGTGAGGCGGCGGCACCGCGACCGAGGTCGCGAGCCCTGAACGGCCGACCGCGTCATCGGATGCGCAGCGCCGTCAGCCGCCAGCCCGCCGAGCGGGTCCGCGCGATGCGCGCCGCCAAGGCGAAATGCCGCCTGCCCCGGCCGTAGGTGGCGAAGACCTCGGCGGTCTTGGCGTCCACCAAGACCACGTTCACCCGCATCGGCACCGCGACGCCGAGGTCGCGGCCGGGCACGAGACCGGCGCCGATCAACGTGCGCACCGCGGCGACGACCGTGGCGTCGGCGACGACGGCCAGTTGCGGCACGGGCCTCCTGCGGTCGAGCACCTCGAGGACGACTCGCACCGCCGACTCGGCGAATCGGCGTGCCGCCGACCGTGACTCGTCCTCGCCCGGCGCGGTGGAGGCATGGCTTCGCCGCACCGCGCTGCGTATCCCGGCACTGGACCGACCGGAGGTCGCGTGCGGCCGCGGCCGGCACGGTAGCGCCCGAGCGGGCGCCGGATCGCATGCCATCGGCTCCGCCTCGGCGCGGCGGCGACTGTCCAAGGGCGGCTCCGGATTCGGAGCAGGCGCCAACCAATCCTGATAACCAGCCATGCACATCCCTTCGAGAACCCGGTGGTCGAAACCCTGTGGGGACCGATTCTGCGGACCAGCCACCGGAAGTCGCGCGTAGTCGGCTACCCGAATCCGTCCCGGCACGCCACCACCGGAAACCGGCGGCCACGAAGACCGACCTATGTTGGAGCCGGCGAACCCCCGACCCGGAACCGGAGACCTTGATGACCGACGAGCGAGGAGCGGACGTGACGGTGCCCGGAAAGTCCGCGACCCCGCGTCGCCTGGTCCGCATCGGCCTGCTCACGCTCGCCGGAGCGCTCGCCGCGTATCTCGCGCTCGCGCAACTGATCGCGATCCTGCCGGTTTCCTGGGTGATGCCGTTGCTCGGCAACGCGGTCACGCAGTCGGCCGTGCTGTTGCTCGGCGCCGTCCGCGACGCGCTCGGCTCGTGGAACATGGTGCTGGCGGTGGTCGCGACCGCGCTCGCGCTGACGGTGTTTCGCGGGGGCGAGCGCGGACGGCGCCTCGCGGGCACGGTGACCGGCGTGGCCGCCGTCGGCCTGGCGCTGTCCATCGTGACCAGCACGACGCTGGTGTTCGCGGCGCGTGACGCCGCGGGCGTCTGGATCCCGTTCGCCCCGGCCGTACCGTTCAGCACCGTGGGCGACGCGCCCGACGAGACCGTCACCTACGCGACCGTCGACGGACATCCGATCCAGGCGGACCTGTACCTACCCGCTCCGGGGTCGCGACCGGCGCCGCTGGTGGTGAGCATTCACGGCGGCGCTTTCGTCACGGGCAGCCGTGGCACCGACGCCTACACGACCTGGCTGGCCGAGAACGGATACGCCGTCCTCGATGTGGACTATCGCCTCTCCGACGAAGGCAACCACCGCTGGAACACCGCGGACGCCGACGTCGCCTGCGCGCTGAACTGGGCCGCCGCGAACGCGCAGCGGTACGACTGGGACATGCGGCGGGTCGCCACGTTCGGCGAGTCGGCGGGCGGCAATCTGGCCGTCAACGTCGCGAACAAGATCAACGCGGGTGTCCTGCGGCCCAGCTGCGGCAGCGCCGCCGAGCTGCCGAAGGTGCGCGCGGCGGTGGCGCTGTACCCGGCGGTCGACCTCGCCGCTTCGGGCACCGAGACCGCGCTCGGCGTCGACGCGGCCCGGCAGTACCTCGGCGGAACGCCCGACCAGTACCCCGACCGCTACACCGCGGCCGGCGCCGCCGCGCAGGTCACCGGCGACTCCCCGCCCACCCTGCTGATCCAGGGCGCCGACGATCACCTGGTGCTCGCCGAGCACACCGCCGCCTACGCCGCGGCCCTGGAGACCGCGCGCGTGCCGCACCGCTACGTCGAGCTGCCCTTCCTCGATCACGCCTTCGGCGCCACCGAACTCGACACCGGCGCGCTGGTCACCCGCGAACTCACCCGCACCTGGCTGACGGAATACCTGCCGTAACCGACGCCACATCGCCGCAGCGGGAATACCCGCGTACCCCACTCCGTTCCTTTGGTTGCCATATCCACCAAATTGAGACAGACTGAGAACGAAGGAGGCGTCGTGCAGTTCGGAATTTTCACGGTCGGTGATGTGACGACCGACCCCACGACCGGCCGGACGCCCAGCGAGCACGAGCGCATCACGGCCATGGTGACGATCGCGCGCAAGGCCGAAGAGGTCGGGCTGGACGTGTTCGCCACCGGCGAGCACCACAACCGGCCGTTCGTGCCGTCGTCGCCGACCACCATGCTCGGCTACATCGCGGCGCGGACCGAGCGGCTCCAGCTCTCCACCGCCACGACGCTGATCACCACGAACGACCCGGTGAAGATCGCCGAGGACTTCGCCATGCTGCAACACCTCGCCGAGGGGCGGGTGGACCTGATGCTCGGCCGTGGCAACACCGGGCCGGTCTACCCCTGGTTCGGCAAGGACATCCGCGACGGCATCCCGCTGGCGATCGAGAACTATCACCTGCTGCACCGGCTCTGGCGCGAAGACGTGGTCGACTGGGAGGGCAAGTTCCGCACGCCGCTGCAATCGTTCACCTCGACGCCGCGCCCGCTGGACGACGTGCCGCCGTTCGTCTGGCACGGCTCGATCCGCAGCCCCGAGATCGCCGAGCAGGCGGCCTACTACGGCGACGGATTCTTCGCCAACAACATCTTCTGGCCGAAAGAGCACTTCCAGCGGCTGATCGCGCTGTACCGGCAGCGCTACGAGCACTACGGCCACGGCTCCGCCGACCAGGCGATCGTCGGACTGGGCGGACAGGTGTTCATGCGCAAGAACTCCCAGGACGCGGTGCGCGAGTTCCGGCCCTACTTCGACAACGCGCCGGTGTACGGGCACGGCCCGTCGCTGGAGGAGTTCACCGAGCAGACCCCGCTCACGGTGGGCAGCCCGCAGGAGGTCATCGACAAGACGCTCACCTTCCGTGCGGCGTTCGGCGATTACCAGCGCCAGCTGTTCTTGATGGATCACGCGGGCCTTCCGCTGAAAACCGTCCTGGAGCAACTGGACCTGCTCGGCGAGGAAGTGGTTCCGGTGCTGCGCAAGGAATTCGCGGCTCTGCGCCCGGCGCACGTGCCGGACGCGCCGACGCACGCGAGCCTGGTCGCCGCCCGTGACGCCGCACTGGAGGCGACCCGATGACCCGCATCGCCGTCGTCGCCGCGGGCCTGTCGCAGCCGTCCTCTACCCGGCTGCTCGCCGATCGGCTCGCCGCCGCCACCGGCGCGGCGCTCACCGCGTCGGGCGCGGACGTGGCATTCGACGTGGTCGAAGTACGCGAGCACGCCCGCGATCTGGCCGACAATCTGCTGACCGGGTTCCCGCCCGGCGGGCTGCGCGCGACGATCGACACGGTGACCGGCGCCGACGGCTTGATCGCCGTCACGCCGATCTTCAACGCGTCCTACAGCGGCCTGTTCAAGACGTTCTTCGACGTCCTGGAACCGGACGCGCTGGCCGGGATGCCGGTGCTGCTCGGGGCGACCGGCGGCTCGGCGCGCCATTCGCTGGCGCTGGAGCACGCCTTGCGGCCGATGTTCGGCTACCTGCGCGCGGTGGTCGCGCCGACCGCCGTCTACGCGGCGTCCGAGGACTGGGCGTCCGCGGCGGCGGGCGGATTGAGCACCCGGATCGACCGTGCCGCAGCGGAATTCGCCGCCTTGCTGACCGGCACACCGCGCGAGCGCGCCGCCGATCCGTACGACGACCCGGTACCGTTCGCGCAGCTACTCGGCACCCACTGACCCGTCCCACCGACCGAGCCCGACCCACGCCCAACTAGTTCAATCCTCAATCATCAAGGAGAACATCATGACGACCGGAACCACCAACGCTCTCACCGCGGGCACCTGGGCCATCGACCCCGCCCACTCCACCCTGGGCTTCTCGGTACGCCACTTGATGGTCAGCAAGGTACGCGGCCGCTTCACCGACTTCTCCGGCAAGCTGGTCATCGGCGAGGACGGCAGCGCCTCGGCCACGGCCGAGATCCGGGTCGACTCGGTCACCACCGACAACGAACAGCGCGACGCGCACCTGCGCACCGCGGACTTCTTCCAGGCCGAGGAGTTTCCGGTGGCCACCTTCGAGTCCACCGGTTTCCGGGTGAACGGCGAGGACTTCATCGTGGACGGCGAGTTCACCATCCGCGGCGTCACCAAGCCGGTCACGCTGGACGTGGAGTTCCTCGGCGTCAACCCCGGCATGGGCCACGGGCCGGTCGCGGGCTTCGAGGCCAAGACCGTGATCAACCGCCGCGACTTCGGCATCACCATCGACATGCCCCTGCCCGACGGCGGCGCGGTGATCGGCGACAAGATCACGCTCACCCTCGAGATCGAGGTCGGTTTGCAGTCCTGAGTGATTCGGACGGTCCCGCGGGAGTTGCCCGCGGGACCGTTCTTTTCGTCAGAAGAGGGTCATCGGCTCGGCAGGCGTCGGCTCCGGCAACGGGTCGAGCTGTGGCAGCCGGGCGCGGACCTCGTCGTGGAAGCGGCGGGCCAGCTCCAGCGAGCCCGCGTTGTCCGGGGTGTGCACGAACACCGTCGGCGACCGGCCTTCGCGCAGCCACTCGGCGACCGTGCCGACCCACGGCTGCCAGCCGTCGACGGTGCGCTCCACATCGTCGCGGCCGTGGTACCGCACGATCGGGTACTCGGTCAGGGCGCGCATCCTGCGCCGCACCCGCGGCTTCTTCGACGCCGCCTCCTGTTCCGCCGCACTGGTGGGCGGACCGTCGAAGAGCACGGTGGTGTCGAACGGAACCCATTCGGCGCCCACCCTGGACAAGACGTATTCCAGCCTGCGCGCCGCCTGCTCGTCGGCGAAGAACGCGGGATGCCGGACCTCGACGGCGGCCCGGTAGGTGCGCGGCAGTTGCCGCATGAATCCGGCCAGCGCACCGAGATCGGTGGGGCCGAACGAGCCGGGTAGCTGCACCCACAGGGCGTGAACGCGTTCCCTGAGCGGTTCCATCGCGGCGAGGAACGAGCGCAGATCCTCCTCGACGCCGGTCAGCCTGCGTTCATGGGTGATCGGCTTGGGCAGCTTGAGGACGAACCGGAACGCGGGATCGCATTGACGCGCCCACGATTCCACCGTGCGCCGCGAAGGCGTCGCGTAGAAGGTCGTATTGCCTTCGACCGCATTGCACCACGTGGCGTACCAGCGCAGCCGCTCCCCCGGCGCGAGCTGCCTTTCCTGCCAAGCCGCGTGCGTCCACATCGCACATCCCACGTGAAGCCGCATACTTCCGACGCTAACCCACCATCCCGACACGCCCGTCCCGGTGGCACGCGACCACGACCGGGACTCACCGCCGCGCCCGCTTCGCCGACCGGACCCAGCCGAAAGTCAGCTCCACGGCGCGCTTCCAGTTGTCGTACTCCTCCGCTCGCAGCTCGGGGTCCATCCGTGGAACCCATTGCGCGGCAAGGCGCCGGTTGTTCCGCAGTCCTTCCAGGTCCGGCCAGTAACCGACGGCAAGGCCCGCGGCGTACGCGGCGCCGAGCGAGACCGTCTCGGCGACGAACGGACGCGACACCGGAACGTCGAGGACGTCGGCCACGATCTGCATGAGCAGGTTGTTGGAGGTCATGCCGCCGTCCACGCGCAGCGCCTCGGCGCGCAGGCCCGAGTCGGCGTTCATCGCCTCCACCACGTCGCGGGTCTGCCAGGCGGTGGCCTCCAACACGGCGCGGGCGATGTGGCCCTTGGTGATGTAAGAGGTCAGTCCGGCGATGAGACCGCGGGCGTCGCTGCGCCAATGCGGTGCGTAGAGCCCGGAGAACGCGGGCACGACGTAGCAGCCGCCGTTGTCTTCGACGGTGCGCGCGAGGGTTTCGATCTCCGGCGCACTCGTGACGAGCCCGATGTTGTCGCGCACCCACTGCACGAGCGAACCGGTGACCGCGATCGGGCCCTCCAGCGCGTAGACCGGCTCCTGGCCGATCTGGTAGCCGATGGTGGTGAGCAGGCCGTGCCCGGAGCGCACCAGCTCACGCCCGGTGTTCATCATGAGGAATCCGCCCGTTCCGTAGGTGCACTTGGTTTCCCCACGCGCGAAACATGTCTGGCCGAACAACGCGGCGTGCTGGTCGCCGAGCGCCGCGGCGATCGGGATGTCCGGCACCACCCGGCGCGTACTGCCGTAGGACGCGGTCGATGGCTGGATGCGCGGCAGCATTCCCGCCGGGATGCCGAAGAACTCCAGCAGTTCGTCGTCCCAGGCGAGGGTGCCGATGTTCATCAGGAGGGTTCGGCCGGCGTTGGTGACGTCGGTGTGGTGCAGGCCGCCGTCCGGACCGCCGGTGAGGTTCCAGATCAGCCAGGTCTCCATGGTGCCGAACAGCACCTCGCCCCGCTCGGCGCGCTCGCGCAGACCGGGCATCGTGTCCAGCATCCAGCGCAGTCGCGGCGCGGCGAAATAGCTCGCCGGTGGCAGACCGCACAGTTCGCGGATCCGTTCGGCGCCCGGCTTGCCCTCCAGTTCCCGGACCAGTTCTTCGGTCCGCACGTCCTGCCAGACGATGGCGCGCCCGACCGGCGTGCCGGTGCGGCGGTCCCACACCACGGTGGTCTCGCGCTGGTTGGCGATGCCGAGCGCGACGATCTGATCGGCGGCCACACCGGAATCGCGCAGCGCCTGCGGCACGATCCGCTCGACGTTGCGCCAGATCTCCACGGCGTCCTGCTCGGCCCATCCCGGCCGCGGGTAGTGCTGCCGGTGCGGGCGCTGGGCGACACCGACGAGCCGGGCACGCTGGTCGAACAGGATGCACCGCGTGGAGGTGGTGCCCTGATCGATGGCGAGCACGTAACGCTGCTTCATGCTGCTCCTGAATGAAATCCGCTGGTCACCGGCGCGACGGCGGTCGGTCGCCCGCACCGAGATCGCGCGACACCGCCCGTGCCGCGTCCAGCACCCGGCCGACCAGCGCGGGGCGGTGCCGCGACTTCGCGTCACAGAGCCGGTCAACCGCGCCGGTGATGCCGATGGCGCCGACCACGAGCCCACCCGGCGCCCGGATCGGCGCCGCGATACCCGCCTCGCCGGTCCGGAACTCCTCGATGTCGCCCGCCCATCCGGCCCGCCGCACGCCGGCCAGTTCCCTGGTGAGCGCGGCGCGGTCGACGAGGGTGCGGTGCGTGAGCGCGGCCGGCTCGGCCCGGCGCACCGTCGCGGCCAGGTCGGCGTCATAGGCGAGCAGCACCTTGCCCAGCGCGGTGGCGTGCGGCGGCAGGAGTTCGCCGAGCTCGAGCGCCTGTTCGGTGTTGTCCGGCCGGAACACGTGGTGGACCACGACCACCGCGCCGTCCAGCGGCGCGCCGATCCGCACCGCCTCGCCCGTGCGCGCCGCCAGCGCGTCGGCCCAATTGATCGCGCGGGAGCGCAACTCGTTCGCGTCGAGATAGCCGCCGCCCAGGTGTGGCAGCGCCGCGCCGAGCTGGTACTTGCCGCTCGCCGGGTCCTGGTCGACGAAGCCGACGCCCTGGAGCGTGCGCAGGATGCCGTGCGCGGTCGGCTTTGGCAGGTCGAGCGCGCCCGCGATGTCGCCGACGCCGAGACGACCGGAGCCGCGGGCCAGCAGTCGCAGCACGGCCGCCGCCCGCTCGATCGACTGGATCGGACCCGGCATGTCCGGAAACCTATCCCCCGTGTCGTGATTCGACAATCGTGTGCGACGCCCGGCGCACCCGGTATGAGCTGCGCCATACCTTGGCCTCGCCCGACTCGGCAGCCATTGCGTTCTCCGCGACCAGCCCGACCGTTCGACATTGTCGAATGGCAGCGCTATCCGGGTCCGGCATTCCGCCGTAGTTTCCGTTTCGAGCACGGTCGCGCCCGCGGCCTGCGCGGCGAACGGAGGCTCAGCGATGACTCGGGGCGTTAGCCGGTACGTCGGCGCCATCGACCAGGGCACCACGAGCACCCGATTCATGGTGTTCGACCACGGGGGCAACGAGGTCGCCCGCCACCAACTCGAGCACGAGCAGATCCTGCCGCGCCCCGGGTGGGTGGAGCACAATCCGACCGAGATCTGGGAGCGCACCCGCGCGGTCGTGCAGACCACGCTGACCAAGGCCGATCTCGTCGCGAGCGACCTCGCCGCGGTCGGCGTCACCAACCAGCGGGAGACCACGGTGGTGTGGAACCGCAGGACCGGGCGGCCGTACTGCAACGCGATCGTCTGGCAGGACACCCGCACCGATCGCATCGCCGCCGAATTGGAGCGGGCCGGGCACGGCGACACCATCCGGCGCAAGGCGGGCCTGCCGCCCGCGACCTATTTCTCGGGCGGCAAACTGCGCTGGATCCTCGACAACGTCCCCGGGGTGGCCCGGGACGCCGAACGCGGCGACGCGCTCTTCGGCACCACCGACAGCTGGCTGCTGTGGCAGCTGACCGGCGGGGTGGACGGCGGCGTGCACGTCACCGACCCGACCAACGCCAGTCGCACCATGCTGATGGACCTGGAGACATTGGACTGGGACGACGAACTGCTGGCCTTGTTCGGAGTGCCGCGCGCGATGCTGCCCAGAATCGCGCCGTCGGCGAATCCGGACCTGTTCGGCCGCACCCGGCCCGACGGGCCGTTCGGCGGCGCGGTCCCGCTCGCCGGTGTGCTCGGCGACCAGCAGGCCGCCACCGTCGGACAGGTCTGCTTCCGTCCCGGCGAGGCGAAGAACACCTACGGCACCGGCAACTTCCTGTTGCTCAACACCGGGACCGAGATCGTGCGATCGCGACACGGACTGCTCACCACCGTGGCCTACCGATTCGGCTCGGAGAAGCCGGTGTACGCGCTGGAGGGCTCGATCGCGGTGACGGGCTCGGCGGTGCAGTGGCTGCGCGACCAGCTCGGCATCATCTCCGGTGCGGCGCAGAGCGAGTCGCTGGCCCGGCAGGCCGAGGACAACGGCGGGGTGTACTTCGTGCCCGCGTTCTCCGGATTGTTCGCGCCCTACTGGCGGTCGGACGCGCGCGGCGCGATCGTCGGCCTGTCCCGCTACAGCACCAACGCCCATCTCGCGCGGGCGACGCTGGAATCGATCTGCTACCAGACCCGCGACGTGGTCGAGGCGATGCAGGCCGACTCCGGCGTCCGGCTGGACGTGCTGCGGGTGGACGGCGGCGTCACCGCCAACGAACTGTGCATGCAGTTGCAGGCCGACTTCCTCGGCGTGCCGGTGTCGCGCCCGGTGGTCGCCGAGACCACCGCCCTTGGCGCCGCCTACGCGGCCGGGCTGGCGGTCGGCTTCTGGAGCGACACCGACGAACTCGCCCGGAACTGGAACGAAGGGAAGCGCTGGCATCCGGCCTGGTCGCCACCGCAGCGTGAGCGCGGCTACGCGCGCTGGAAGAAAGCGGTCGCCCGCACCCTCGACTGGATCGACGACGAGGACTGAGCCGGCGACCCCGTCGTACCCGAATATCCCCGAAACAAGGAGAGACAGCGCTGTGTCCGCACGATTGGACGCCCGATACCGCGACCACGCGGTGAACTCGCTCGGTGACACCGAGATCGACGTGCTCGTCATCGGCGGCGGCGTGGTCGGCGCGGGCGCCGCGCTCGACGCCGCCTCCCGCGGCCTGACCGTGACCCTGGTGGAGGCAAGGGACTTCGCCGCGGGCACCTCGAGCCGCTCCAGCAAGCTCATCCACGGCGGGCTGCGCTACCTGGAACAGCTGGACTTCTGGCTGGTGCGGGAGGCGCTGAAGGAACGCGGCCTGCTGCTGCACCGGCTGGCCCCGCACCTGGTACGGCCGGTGTCGTTCCTGCTGCCGTTGCGGCATCGCGTGTGGGAACGCGCCTACATCGGCGCCGGCGTCGCCCTGTACGACACCATCGGCGGCGCCCGCGCCCTGCCGATGCACCGGCACCTGTCCCGCACGCGCGCGCTGGAACTCGCGCCCGCCCTGCGCGCGGACGCGCTGACCGGGGCCATCCGGTACTTCGACGCGCAGGTCGACGACGCCCGGCACACGATGATGATCGCGCGCACGGCGGCCGGGCACGGCGCGACCGTGCTCACCCGCACCAAGGTGACGGCGCTGCTGCGCGACGGCGAGCGCGTCGTCGGCGCGGAGGTCACCGACCTGGAGACCGGGCGGGTGCACGCGGTCCGCGCGCGCCGGGTGATCAGCGCCACCGGAGTGTGGACCGACGAGATGAACCGGATGACCGGCGTCGAGTTCCCCTTCCACGTCCGGATGTCCAAGGGCGTGCACATCTTGGTGCCGCGCCATCGCCTGCACTTGGATACCGGCCTGATCATGCGCACCGAGAAGAGCGTGCTGTTTGTCATCCCGTGGCACGGGCACTGGATCATCGGCACCACCGACACGGACTGGTCGCTGGACAAGGACCACCCGGCCGCCAGCGACGCCGACGTGCGGTACCTGCTCGATCACGTCAACCGGGTGTTGCGGGAGCCGCTCACCCGCGACGACATCGTCGGCACGTACGCGGGTCTGCGCCCGCTGCTGTCCGGCGCGTCGGCCGACACCGCGACGCTCTCCCGGGAGCACGCGGTCGCCGAACCGGCCCCCGGCCTGTTCGTCATCGCGGGTGGCAAGTACACCACCTACCGGGTGATGGCCGCCGACGTCGTGGACGCGGCGGTGGCCGGATTCGGCCGCGCGGTCGCGCCGTCGGTGACCGCGCACCTGCCGATTATCGGCGCGGTGGGCTACCAGGAACTCGCCGCCGACCTCGACAGCCTGGCGCAACGCACGGGCCTGCCGCGCGCGACGGTGCAGCGGCTGCTCGGCCGTTACGGCTCGACGATCACCGACCTGTTCGACCTGATCGCCCGCGAGCCCGAGTTGGGTGAGCCGCTCACCGGAGCACCCGAATACTCGGGCGCGGAGGTGGTGTACGCGGTGACGCACGAAGGCGCACTGCACTTGGACGACGTGCTCACCCGCCGCACCCGGGTGTCCATCGAAACGGCCGACCGCGGCCTGGCCGCCGCTCCCGGGGTGGCTCGGCTGATCGGCGCGCACCTCGGCTGGGACGCCGAGGCCACCGAGCGGGAGATCACCCGCTACCGCGATCGGGTGCACGCCGAATTGGCCGCCAATCAGGCGGCCGACGACGAATCCGCCAACGCGGCCCGGTTGATCGCCGTGGCCTGAGCCCCTGGCACGGTTCCCACACGGAACCGCGCCGGGTTCACTGATCCATGCCGCTGTGCCCGCTCGGCGTCGACTCGTCGGTCTCGAGTTCGGCGCCGGCCGGGTGCTCGTCGGCGTGCGTCGGCTTGGTGTGCTCGTCGGCGAAATCCGCGTCCTGCTGCATCGACTCCGCCGTCGTCGGATCGATATTCGGTGTGCTCATAACCCGCGCGTACCCAGCGGTGCGGCCCTGACGCACACACCTCGGCCTCGGCGGGAAAGCAGGATCGGCACTCTCGGCGGGAGTGGCGGGTTGACCTCGAGCACGGTTGAGGATGGAGCATGGTGAGCATGACTCGTCCAGCTGATTTCTGGAATACCGTCTATGACAACGACACCGCCCCCTGGGTGATCGGCGAGCCGCAACCGGCCATCGTCGCGCTCGAGCGGGACGGCGGCATCACCGGACGCGTGCTCGACCCGGGCTGCGGCGCCGGTGAGCACACGATCCTGCTGACCAGGCTCGGGTACGACGTGCGCGGAATCGACATGTCGCCGAGCGCGGTGGCGTACGCGCGGGCCAACGCCGCCGAGCAGGGTGTGCCGTCGGCCTCCTTCGAGGTGGCCGACGCCCTCGCACTCGGCGACCGGCCGGAGTTCGCCGGTGATCCGCCCGGCTCCGCGCCCGCGTTCGACACCATCGTCGACAGCGCGCTGTTCCACGTCTTCGGGACCGAGGACGAGCCGCGCGCCGCCTATGTCCGCAGCCTGCACGCGATCTGCAAGCCGGGCGGCACCGTCCATGTTCTCGCGCTCTCCGATGTCGAGCCGGGGTTCGGCCCGCGGATCAGCGACACCTTGATCCGGGAGTCGTTCCGCGACGGCTGGACGGTGGAAGACGTGCGGCAGGCGCGCTACCGGGGGCGGGTGACCGACCCGGTGGCCCAGGACGCGGCGAACCTGGAGGTCTCCGCGTCCGGCCACGTCGACCTCGCCGCGTGGCTGGCTCGGATCCGCCGCATCTGAGTCACACGCCCTTCGGCGCTTTGCTTCCCATGAAGCCGAACAGGTAGCCCGCCACCCGCCGCATCTGGATCTCCTCGGCGCCCTCGGTGATCCGGTAGCGCCGGTGGTGGCGGTAGATGTGCTCGAACGGCTTGTGCCGGGAGTAGCCGAGGCCGCCGTGCACCTGCATGGCGCGGTCGGCGGCCTCGCAGCACAACCGGTTGGCCCAGTAGTTGCACATCGAGACCTGCTCGGAGACGGCGAACGTGCCGTAGGTGTCCATCGACCAGGCGGTCTTGTGGATGAGGGCGCGCAACATCTCGCACTGGGTGTGCAGCTCCACCAAGGGGAACTGGATCGCCTGGTTGGCGGCCAGCGGCTTGCCGAAGGGCTTGCGCTGTTTGGCGTAGGCCACCGACTGGTCGATGCAGTACTGCGCCGCACCCAGACTGGAGGCGGCCTGGCGGATCCGGTTCTCGTTGAAGAAGTGCTGCACCACCGCCAGGCCGCGCCCCTCGCCGCCGAAGACGGCGCTGTCGGGGACCCGGACGCCGTTCAGGGAGACACGGGCGTGGTCGGTGGGCATGTTGAAAGTCCAGAGGTATTCCTCGACGACGAAGCCCGGGGCGTCGGTGGGCACCAGGAAGGCGGTGATGCCCGCCGCGTCGCCGGGGCCGCCGGAGGTGCGCGCGAAGATCAGGTCGGCGTCGGCGATGTGCACGCCGGTGTTCCAGGTCTTCTGCCCGGTGATCACCCAGTCGTCGCCGTCGCGGACCGCCGCGGTCTCCATGTGGGTGGCGTCGGAGCCGTGCTCGGGCTCGGTGATGCCGAAGGCGAAGAACTTCGTCCCCGAGGCCAAGCCGTCCACCCACTCCGCCCGCTGCGCGGGTGTGCCGTGTTCGAGCATGAGCAGCAGGCCGACGTTGTTGGCGACGATGGCGTGCTCGTTCTGCAGATCGCAGTGCAGGCCTAGGCCGCGCCGGGCCAGGTGCTCGCGGATCACGGCCATGCCCAGGTTGGTGCCGTCCCGGCCGCCGTACTGCGCGGGGAACGCGTACCGCAGGTGCCCGGCGGCGTCGGCGCGCCTGCGTACCTCGGCCAGCAGGTCCTCCCATTGCGCGTTCGGCAGGCCGCCGCGCTCCCAGTCCGTGCGGGCGTCCTCGCGGCGGTGGTCGAAGAAGCGGATGTTGTCGTCGGTCTGCTCGAGCGGCGTGATCTCGCGCTCGATGAACGCGTCGAGTTCGGCCAGGTATTCGACCAGTTCCGCGGGTAGCTCGAAATCCATCGGGCATCAGCCTTTCGCAGTGGGTCGGATCTGCATCAGCAGGTCCCATTCGATTTCCGACACGCGGCGCCCGCTGGCCGCCATCACGATGTCTCGCACGCTGCCGTCCGAGTGTGCCGCGGCCTGCCCGGCCAGCCCGATGCCCCAGGCGAGCGTGCACATCACCTTCCACCAGCGGAACCGGTCCTCGTCGAAACCGCCGCCCGCGCGCCGGTAGCCGCGCACGAACGCGGCGCGGCCAGCGAGCCCGCCGAATTCCCGGTCGTCCGCGCGGAAGCGCCACATGCGCAGCGCGGGCCAAGCCACGTCGCGCATCGGATCGCCGTGGCGCTGCGCGCCTTCCCAGTCCAGCACGGCTCGCAGGCCGTCGGGCCCGACGATGATGTTGCCGTTGCGCATGTCGGTGTGCAGCAGCGCGGTACGGGGCGGCGCGGGCGGGCAATGGCGTTCCAGCCAGCGCAGCGCGAGGGCGAACACCGGCCGGTCCGGCAAGAGCGCGCGCACGTGCTCGCCCGCCTCGGTCAGCTGCAGTTCCGGATCGGCGGCCGCTTCGGGCAGGCGAGCGGGCGCGGACGCGGGGTCGATGGCATGCAGACGGCCCATGGCCTCACCGAGCTGTTCGGCCACCCGTTCGCCGAGACCCGCCGCCTCCGTCAGCCGTAATACCTTGCGGGGCACGGTTTCCCCGTCCACCCGTTCGGAGACCACGAACGGCCCGCCGACATAGGCGCTGTCGGTACAGATCGCCACCACGGGAGGCACCGGCACACCGTGCGTCCGTGCCAGTTCGCGGACGGCGGCCTCCACGTCGACCGGAACCAGCTCGATCGCGCTCGGCACGATGGTCGCGACCATGCGGCGCGTCCCGCCCCCCAGGTCGGTTTCGAAGGCGACGTTGCGGCGACGGGCGCCCGCGGAGAGGTATTCGACGTTCGACACCGTCACCGCGCGGCCGCTCCCCGACTCGAGGAACCGGGCCAAACCGCGTGCCAGGTCGGCGCTCACTCGCCCGCCCAGGCGTCGTACCCGGGTTTGGCGATCGCCAAATCGGCCCGCACGATCGAAACCAGCGTTTCCCAGAGTCGCTCGTCATCCCCCTCGGCCACCGCGTCGAGCAGCTCGCGCTCGTGCTCGGCCGCGGCGGGGCCCGATTCGATCTCCCTGCGCACGATCCTGGCGAGATTGGCGCCCACCCGCGCCTTGTGCTGCAACCCCGCGGGCAGGGCGGGAAGCAGCGTCTGCTCGAGCAATTCGGCGATCGATTCCAGCAGCTCCGCTGCCGATGGGCGATTCTGCATGCGTTCCCCTCGGTCGGTTCCGGCCCCCAGCATGGCACGCACCGGTACCGTCCCGATCGGCACTTTCGGCCGTCACCCCTGGCCGCGCAGCCGTCGACGATCCCGCCGCCGAGCCCCTTCCTGTGTGCCGGCTGGGAATCTGCCGTGGGTCCTCCTTCGCATGGGGTTGCGCATGGGAGCGGTCGGTAAAATGCGAAGGGGCAGTAGGCGCGGGTGCGCCATTCGTTTGCGCTGGGCTGAAACAGGAGAAATGCATTGGCGACCAGTCGCGTCCGATCCGGAGTCGTCGCGGGGATCGCCCTGGTCATGGCGGTAATCGTGGCGGCGTGCTCGTCGTCGTCCGAGCCGGGCGGTACGCCGGGAGCGGCAGGCCCGGCGCCCTCGCCCCTCACCATCACGCCCGCGTCGGGGGCCCGCAACGTCGATCCGCTCGCACCGATCCAGGTCAGCGCCTCCGAGGGGCAGCTGACCTCGGTCACCATGACCAACGAGCAGGGCAACGCGGTCGAGGGGATCATGACGCCGGACAAGACGGCCTGGAAGCCCACCGAACCGCTCGGCTACGGCCGCACGTACACGGTGACCGCGGAAGGGCTCACCGTCACCGGCAGGACCGGGCCGACCACCGCGACCTTCTCCACGCTGACCCCGAACAATCAGACGAAGGTGTCGCTGACCACCACGGGCGGCACACCGCTGTCCGACGGCGGCACGTTCGGAGTGGGCACCGTGGTGGTAGCCCACTTCGACGAAGACGTCCCCGACCGCGCCGTCGCCGAGAAGCACTTGTCGGTCACCACCGACCCGCCGGTGGAGGGATCCTGGTACTGGCTGGACGATCGCAACGTGCATTGGCGGCCGCGGGAGTACTACACCCCGGGCACCAAGGTCAGTGTGGCGGCGAACATCTACGGCCAGGAACTCGGCCGCGGGCTCTACGGCCAGGAGGACACCAAGACCACGTTCACCATCGGCGCGTCGCACGTCTCGATCGCCGACGACAACACCAAGCAGATCCAGGTCTTCGAGAACGGCAAGCTGATCCGCACCATGCCGACCTCGATGGGTATGGGCGGCAGCGAGGTCATCGGCGGCAAGACGCTCACGTTCTGGACCCAGCCCGGGATCTACACGGTGATGGACAAGGCCAATCCGGTGATCATGGACTCCTCCACCTACGGCCTGCCGATCAACTCCCGCCTGGGCTACAAGGAGGCCATCGGCTGGGCGACCCGGATCAGCACCGACGGCATCTACCTGCACCAGCTCGACTCCACCATCTGGGCCCAGGGCAACACCGACGTCTCGCACGGCTGCCTCAATCTCAGCGGCGAGAACGCCCGGTGGTTCTTCGATTTCGCCGTCCCCGGTGACGTCGTGGAGATCCGCAACACCGGAGGCGCCCCGCTGGAGGTCTGGCAGAACGGCGACTGGGGGCTGCCGTGGGATCAGTGGGTGCAGGGCAGCGCGCTTCGATAGGGTCCGGCCGGCCGACACGCTGGCCGCCCTTGCCGATGTCGGGAAGCTGCACTACATTCCTGCACTCGCGAGACCACTCGGTCTCCAATCCCTGCGCGGCACACTCGCGACGGCACCGCGCGGGACCCCGCGTTGACGATCGGAGCCGGCTCGATGGCGATGCTGCTGTACTACTTACTCCTACCGCTCTATCTCGCCGAGGCATTCGTCAACCAGCTGCACTGAGCGCCGCTCGGCGCAACACACTTCAGGGGGCCCGCGATCGCCGCGCCGGCCTACCCCTCTCGTCCCGCTCGGAACAGGTGACGCCCACCGCGAGTTCGATACGTCGTCAGCGCCGATGCCTGGATGCGCGGCCCGAGCGATTTTCTCAACCGGCCTGTTCGGCACCCGGTGGCAGGTGGAAACCGGGACCCGCCTTCGGTTCGACCTCGCGCGGGTCGATCGGCTCACGGCAGTGGTCGCAGACCAGCATGGGTGAGGTCTCCTCCCCGCAGGTGCGATGTTCCAGGACGACCGGCCTGCCCTCCGGCCCGACCAGGTGGTGATCACCCCAGACCATCATCGCCGTGACGATCGGATACAACTCGCGGCCCGCGGCGGTGAGGTGGTAGTCGACGCGCCCGCCGCCGTGGTCGGTGCGAGTGAAGATGCCCGCGTCGATCAGCATGCGCAGGCGGCTGGTGAGCAGGTTGCGGTTGGTGATGCCGATATTGCGGGCGAAATCGCTGAAACGATGCACCCCGAAGAACGCCTCCGCGATGAGCAGGATGGTCCACCGGTCGCCGAGCAGTTCGACGACGCGGGTGACCGAATCGTCGACCGGGCGCCGCAGTGTCATGGCGCTATTTTCGCATCCCGTCGCGGTATTGCTTTCCTACTGACGGTATCGGAATAATACTGGCGATACCGATGCCCGTTCCGGGCCGGACAGCTGGGAGTGTCGATGACGACCACGAACCACCCGACCGACGACTACGTGCGCCTGCTCGACCCCGCGGTGCGGCCGGATCCGTACCCGCTGTTCGCGCGGCTACGCGACTGCGGCGCGTTCCGGATCGGCACGGCGCCGGTGGTCGTGCTGACCCGCTACGCCGACTGCGCCGCGGTACTGCGCGATCCGCGCGCGAGCGTCGACCGGTCACTGGCCCGGTTGCAGCTCGGCTCGATGCCGATCTACGACGGGACGCGCGAAGACGGTGCGGCACAGGCGAAACCGTCGTTCCTGTTCCTCGACCCGCCCGATCACACCCGCCTGCGCCGCCTGGTGTCCAAGGCGTTCACCCCGCGCGTCGTGCGGCAGCTCGAGCCCCGGATCACCGAGATCGTCGACGACTTGCTCGACCAGCGCGCTCGTGCGGGACGATTCGACGCCGTCGACCACTTGGCCTATCCGCTGCCGGTGACCGTCATCTGCGAATTGCTGGGCGTCCCGCTGGCGGACGAGGCGCGGTTGAGCGCCTGGTCGGCGCTGCTGTCCCGCACGCTCGACCCGACGTCCCGCGCGGCCGCCCAATTTCGCGCCGACCCAGCCGAGATCCGGCGCGCCGGGACCGAATTGCACGCCTACTTCGAAGAACTCATCGACCGCCGCAGGCGCACCCCGGGTCCGGATCTGCTGTCCGAACTCATCGCCGCCGAAGACGCCGGGGACGTGCTCACCCACGCGGAACTGATCTCGACGTGTGCACTGCTGCTGGTCGCCGGGCACGAGACCACCGTCAACCTGATCGCCAACGCGATCCTCGCCCTGCTGCGCAGGCCGGAGGAACTCGCCGCCCTCCGGGCGGATCCGGACCGGGCGGCGGGCGTCGTCGAGGAGACGCTGCGCTTCGACCCGCCGGTCCAGCTGATCCCGCGCGTCGCCGCGGACGAACTGAGCATCGGCGGCATGGACATCGAGCGCGGCGATCTGGTGGTGCTGCTGATCGCCGCAGCGCACCGCGACCCGTCGGTGTTCGGCGACCCCGGCCGATTCGATCCGGCGCGCGAGAACCGCCACCTGGCCTTCGGCCTCGGGGCGCATTTCTGCCTCGGCGCTCCCCTGGCTCGCTTGGAGGCGCGAGTGGCGTTGACCCGGTTCGCGCAACGAGTCGAAGACCCCTCGCTGCCGGTGGACCCGCCGCCGTACCGGGAACACGTGAATCTGCGCGGGCCCGCGCACCTGCCCATCGAGTTCGCGGCGATCCGGCCCAGGTAGTCAGCCGTCGTAGGAGACGTGCGGCGTCCACCCCTCGACGGGGCGGGTGGCCGCCGCGTGCAGCGCCGCGGCGACCCGGTCCCGCGTGAACGCTCCCTCGCCGAGCACTCCGTTGACCTGCACCGCGACGGCCCGTACGCCGACGGGCGCGAGGGTGGCGTCCAAGCTGGTGACCAGGTTGCGCACCGCCGCCTTCTGGACGCCGAGCGAGGCGGCCCGGTGCCACGGCTTGTCCGCGGCCGCACTCCCGGTGACCAGCACGCGGGCGCCATCGGCCAGGAATGGGCGCGCTGCCTGGACCGCGGGCAGTAGAGCCGCGGCGCCCACGGTGAAGTCCTCGATCAATGCGGCGACCGAGAGCTGCAACGGATCGGCCTCACGGAAGATGCTGGGATTGAAGTGCAACACGTCGATGCGGCCGTAGCGTTCGCCCACCTCCGCGACGACCCGGCCCACGTCGGCGGGATCGCGCAGATCCACCCCGGCGCCTTCCGCGTGGAACCCCTGCTCGCGCAACCGCGCCGCCAGCGGTTCGGCCTCCTCGGGTAACCGGCAGGCCAGCACGGTGGTGAAGCCGTCGGCGGCGAACAGGCCTGCGACCGAAAGCCCGACACCGGGACCGGCGCCGAGCACGAGCAGCACGGGAGCAGTCGAGGTTTCCGGGCGGCTGTCGGACTGGGTCATTCGACGACGGCCTTGATCCGGTTCAGCGTCTCGCGCATGCCCTCGACGTTGGTCTTGCCGCGCGTCCACCCGGCGAGCAACCAGTACAGCCGCAGCACAGGGTTGCTGTGCAGTTGGAACGACTCCGTGACATCGGTGCCGCCGTCGACCGGTTCGAAGACGTAGCGCCACGTGTTGACCGGCATGCCCTTCGGTCCGAGCACGGTGAACGCGAACTCGCGACCGGGCTCGCAGGCGACGATGCGGCACACCGTCGCGTACTTCAGCCCCCAGCCGTTGCGGTTGACGTGACCGCGGAACTTCACGCCCACCGCGGGCCCGGTGGCGCCGCCGAGCCACTCCGCGGCGAACGTCTCCGGACTGAACCGCCCGGTGTTCGCGATGTCACTGACCAGTCCCCAGATCTTGTCGGCGGGGGCGGCCATCCGGACGGTCACGCTGTCATGCATGCGCCGAACGCTAGCAGGCGGTTCCGCCGTCGCTTCCGGGTCGAACCGGGCTGCCGTCAGGCGGGCCGCCCAGCCGTCCACGTCGGACAGCCGCTGGCCGGGTTGCAGCACCCAGCAAGCGGCGAGCAGATCGTGGCCGAAGTGCGCGATGGCCGCGTGTTCCGGCCAGTACTCGCTGGTCCACTCGGGGTCGTCGGTCGCCGAGTCGATACCGCTGCGGACCACGCCGACCAGTTCGAATTGCAGATGCTGGACCAGCACCCACGCTTCGGCGTCCATCGGCTTGCGGCGCAAGTGGTCGAGCAGGGCGCGGGCGGCTGCGCGCACCCGATGTGCCATCCGGTGGAAGGTTCGCCGGTGCCCGTGGGGCGCCACGCCGTGCAGCGCCAGCACGGCGACGGCGACGCCGATCATCGTCTCCCACAGCCGATCGCGGATCACCGGCCCGATCGGGCCGCCCGTGGTGGCGACCCCGCCCGCGATCAGCGCGACCGGCGTGATGAAGACTACGGCCAGCGCGTAATTCCGCGGCACGAACAGCTCGATGCAGAACTGCAACGCGGCGACCAGTGCGATCAGCGCGTACCCTGTCGGCCCGAGCTGGTAGATGAGCGCGAACAGCCCGAGGCCCGCGATCGTTCCGACGAACCGGTGAATGGCCCGCACCTGCCCACGCACGCGATCGGGCCCGGCTTGCAGGACGATGAGGGCGCTGAGCACCGCCCAGTGCGGCCGGTCCAGACCGAGCAGCGCGCTCAGCGCACCCGCGCCCACACAGCCCGCGGCGACGCGCATCGCGCTGATCGCCGCGTGCGAGGAGAACGACAGAGAACGCCGCAGGCGGAAGCCGACGCTGGGCCGGGCGAACGAGACCAGCGGATCGACTAGCAAATCGTCGGTGTCGTCGTCGGGAACGTGCCCGGCGAGGCCGCGCCGCGCGCCCTGCAGGGTGGCCAGCAGTTCGGCTTCCCCGGGGTCCGAGGGCAGGCCCGCGTCGTACACCGCCGCCCACGCGTCCGCCATCGCCGCGCCCGCCCGGTGGCGTAGGTCGATGGCGGGCGTCCCCGCCTCCCGGGCCGCGACGTAGGCGTCGACCGCCCGGACCGCCGCGTCGACCGCGATCCGTTCGGGTTTGCGGCGATCGCGCAGCGCCCCGGCCATCGAGACGACGATCGACGCGACCACACCGCAGACCGTACAGAGCAACAGCGTCACCACAGCGGCCCCGGCCTCGACGGCTTTCATCGCGCCCGCGCAGACCAGCGCGAAGAACAGCGCACCCGGCGGACCGAGCCGCAGCGCGTCGATGACGAACACCGCCACGACCGCGATCGCCGACACCACGAGCACCATGAGCAGCGACGAACCGAACCCCGCGTCCAGCACTCCGCCGATCAGCGCGCCCGCGCCACAGGCGGCGAGCAGCGCCGATCCGGCCATCAGCACGACCCGGCCGCGCACCCGGAACGGCCGCCCCTCGCCATAGAGCACCGCGAAGGCGCCGAACATGACGAACACGGCCGCGTCCGCATACCCCAGACCGGTGACGATCGCGGCGGGGACGGCGAACGCCAGCGCGGCACGCACCGCCACGCTCCACCGCCTGCCCGCGGGCGGCAGGGCGAACAACAGCGAGCCGACCCGGCCCTTCGGCGGCACCGGATCCGGATATGTCGCCGCCACCTGCTGTCCTTTCCGCTCTGGACGAGCTGCCTGCTGCACACATTAGATTCGGGGGATGACCGCCGACGCTCATATTCCACTACCCACGCGCGTCCACGCCTTCGGTGACGACGCGCTCGGTGACCACGACGCCGTCGCCCTGGCCGCCCTGGTGCGCGACGGCGAGCTCTCGCCAGATGAACTCGCCGCCGCCGCGGCGGCGCGCGCCGGGCAGGTCGAAGAGCTGGCGGCCGTCGCCTACCCGAGCTATACGCAACCGCTGCTGCCCGTCGAGCGGACCGGCGCCTTGTACGGCGTGCCCAGTTTCGTGAAGGACAACACCGACGTGGCCGGGATGCCGACGAATCAGGGCACGGCCGCGTTCCGCGCGCGCCCCGCCGGTGCGCACAGCGGCTACACCCGGCAGTTCCTCAGCACCGGCCTGACCGTTCTCGGCAAGAGCGCGATGCCCGAGTTCGGTTTCAACGCCAGCAGTGAGACGCCGCACCTCGCGCCCACCCGCAACCCGTGGCACACCGGCTATTCGGTGGGCGGCTCGTCGGGCGGGGCCGCCGCGCTGGTGGCGGCGGGTGTCGTCCCGATCGCGCACGGCAACGACGGCGGCGGATCGATCCGGATTCCCGCGGCGTGCGCCGGACTGGTCGGCTTGAAGCCGACGCGGGGACGGCATGTGGTGTCCGGGCTGGCGCGCACGTTGCCGGTCGACATCGTCAGTGAAGGAGTGCTGACCAGGACGGTGCGCGACACGGCGGTGTACACCGCGGCGGCCGAACAGTACTGGCGGAATCCGGCGCTGCCACCGATCGGCCGCGTCGAGGGCCCTCCGACCCGGCGCATGCGGATAGCGGTCGTGCTCGACAACCTCGCAGGGCCGCTGGCCGCCGGTCCGACCCGGGAGGCAGTCGAAAAGGTGGCGCGCGTCCTCGAGGCAGGCGGCCATTCGGTCGAGCCGGTCCCGCTGCCGTTCGACGCGACGATCGAACGCGCCTTCCTGCACTACTGGGGCCTGCTCGCGGCCGCGATCACCACGACGGGACGGTTCCTCGACCGCCGATTCGACGCGCGCCGCGTGGACGACCTCACCGTCGGCCTCCGCACCCTCTTCCTCCGCCGGGCCTTGCACGCTCCGCTCACGCTCTACCGACTACGCGCGGCGGCGGCCACCTACGAACACGCACTCGGACCCTACGACGCGGTGCTGCTTCCCACGCTCGGCCACACCACGCCGGAACTCGGCTACCTCAGCCCGACCGTGCCGTTCGACGAGCTCATCGACAGGTTGCGCGCCTACGTCTGCTTCACTCCGATCAACAACATCACCGGGACGCCGGCCGTCACCGTTCCCGCGGGCCTGACCGACGCCGGGCTGCCCGTCGGTGTGCAGTTCGCCGCCACCCGCGGCAACGAACGCACCCTGCTGGAGCTGGCCTATCTGGTGGAGGCCGAGCGGCCGTTCCCCCGCCTGGATCACTGACCGTTCCGGCCCGAACGAGGTTAGGCTGAGTCCGCTCATTCGGGCGGACGGCCGCGGGCCGGGGAGGACGAAATCATGGGCACCAGTGTCGAATTGACCGGAGTCCCGGAGACCATGCTGTGGACGCTCTACAACCGGGCGGCGGAAGCGAAACGGGCGGACGGCATCCTGCGCGACCCGGATTGCGTCCGGATATTCGACGCGCTCGACTACGACTACGAGCGGGCCTTCGGCGCGCCCGACGGCACGCACGCGGTGCGGTCGCTGCGTTTCGATCAGGCGCTGCGGCCCTGGCTCGCGGCGCATCCCGGCGGCACCGTCGTCGAACTCGCCGCGGGGTTGGAGACTCAATTCCGACGGTGCGACGACGGACAGGTGCGCTGGCTGTGCGTGGACGTGCCCGAGGGCATCGCCGTGCGCGAACGATTCCTGCCGCCGAGCGAGCGCTGCCGTCATCTGCCGATCAGCGCGCTCGACACGGCCTGGTTGGACGAGGTCGACGCCGAACGCGGTGTCTTCGTCACGGCGCAGGGCCTTTTCATGTACTTCCAACCGGACGAGGTGCGCAGGCTGTGCACCACGATCTTCGATCGGCTGCCCGGCGTGGAACTGATGTTCGACGCCATCCCGCCTTGGTTCTCGCGCAAGGCCGTGAACGGCTACGCCAAAACACCGCACTACACGGTGCCGCCGATGCCGTGGGGCGTCAAACGTAGCCATGCGGCGCGACTGCTGCGCGAATGGAGCCCGCGGGTGGCGGAGGTGACGACGACGTCGTTCAGCCCTTCCCGGGGTCCGCTCGCGGTGAGCCTTCCGCTGTTCGAGCGCCTTCCGGTGCTGCGGGACATCCCGCCCGCCATCGTCCGTGCGCGTGGTGCCCGGTAGGTCAGGGCGCGGCGTTCGCCGCGGATGACGGGCGGTCGCGGTGCACCGGGCCGTGGGCGTCGTCGCAGTGGTCCTCCAGCACCGGCAGCAGGCGCTGCGCCTGCGCGCCCGCCGAGGAGGTGACGGCGTGGGTGTGATCGACCTGCAACGTGGTGTGGGTGATGCCGTAGTCGTGGTCGAGCAGATGCTCGATCCGCTGACGCAGTCCGTGGCAGTCCGCACCCGCGCGCACCAGCACATGCGCCGACAGGGCGATGTCGCCGGAGGTGATCTGCCAGACGTGCAGGTCGTGCACCTCGTCGACGCCCTCGATGTCCACCAGCCCGCGCCCGAGCGCGTCCGGATCGACGCCCGCGGGCGCCGCCTCCAGGAAGATCCGGCCGGATTCGCGCACCAGCCCGAGCCCCGCCTTGACCATCAGCGCGACGACGATCAGCGTGGCGATCGCGTCCGCCCTGGCGAAACCGGTGGTCAGCACGACCAGGCCGGCCACGGCGGTGGCGATGAACCCGTAGAGGTCGTTGAGCACATGCTGGAAGGCGCCCTCCACGTTGAGACTGGAGCGGTTGGCCTTGCTGATCGCCCAGGTGGCCGCGATGTTGACCACCACACCGGCCAGCGCGGTCGCCAGCACCAGGCCGCCGGTCACCTCGGGTGGCTCCAGCAGACGGCGCACGGCCTCGTAGGTGAGCCAGCCCGCCAGCACCAGCAACGTGACTCCGTTGGCCTGCGCCGAGAGGATCTCGGCGCGCTTGTACCCGTAGGTGTACTTGCCGTTCGCCGGGCGGGCCGCGAGCCGGATCGCGATGAGCGCGAGGACAATGGACGCGGCGTCGGTGAGCATGTGCGCCGCGTCCGACAGCAGGGCCAGCGAGTTGGCCAGCACGCCGATCACGACCTCGACCGACATGAAAGCGACGATGAGGGCCAGCGCGATGGTCAGCCACCTGCGATCGGCCGCACCCGACAGCCCGTGCCCGTGCGCGTGACCATGTTCGTGTCCCATCGACCCAGACCCCTTCCAGCACCGAATGTATGCGCATATCTGCATCTGTCACGTCAGCTTAGCCGACCCCGAGCGGCGGGCGACAGCGTGGCGGAGTGAGCTGGATCACGTCGCACACGCGCTCGTCGGCGCCGGTCAGCCGAACAGGGCGTGCACTGCCGCATAGGTCGACACCGTCGCGATCAGCCCTGCGCAGACATTGACCACCACGTTCATCGCCGCGAAGAAATAGGCGCCGCGCTCGGCCAGCCGCACGGTTTCGTAAGCGAAGGTGCTGTAGGTGGTCAGCGCTCCGCAGAATCCGGTCCCGAGCAGGACGAACAGCGGCGAGGCCAGAGCCGTCCCCGCGCCGCTCAGCGCGCCGAGCACGAGACAGCCGATCAGATTGACCGAGAACGTGCCCCAAGGGAACAGGCTGTCGCGGCGATCCTGCACCGCACGGTCGATGAGATATCGCAACGGCGCGCCGATCGCACCCCCTACGAGAACCAGAAGCACGGTCATGACGCCCTCCTCCGCCCGTGCCGCAGGCGCTCGTATCCGGCCCTGGTGAGCCACATGGCGATGAGAGTGGCCAGGAGGGCGCAGATCAAGGTGCCCGCCAGGTAACCGGCCGCGACGACGATCGTGTCCGGTCGCAGCAGACCGCGGACCTCGTTGGCGTACGTCGAGAACGTCGTGAACCCGCCCAGCACGCCCACCCCGAGGAAGGGACGCAGCAACCGGTGGACAGTCCAGATCTCGGTCACCGCGACCATGAGCACGCCGATCGCGAAGCAGCCCGCGACATTGGTGACGAAGGTGGCCAGCGGGAAGTGCCCCGGGCGGCCGGGCAACCCCTGGGCGAGACCGTAGCGCGCGAGCGCCCCGAGCGCCCCACCGAGGGCGACGACCAACGAGGCCGAGCCGTGGGTTCGCCAGAAATCCCGCCGTCGCGCGGGGCCTCGCGCGCGATCGGCGATGCCAGCCGGTTCCTCGGTCAGCTCATCGGTCACGCAGAACTCTTACCCGAAGCCTCCGCGGCGGCGCCACCGCGAGCAACGAGGCCGCACTCACCGCTGCCCGGCCTTCTCGACGCCGTCGTGCGCGACGAGAACCGAACATCCGACGTGCCGTGCGGCCTTCTCCGCGGTGCTGCCCATGAAACGCCCCCAGATGCCCGAATGCCCACTGCGCCCCAGCACCAGCAGGTCGGCATCGTGAGCGGCGGCGGCCGTGGCCAGTTCCCGCGCCGCCTGACCCGCGCGGAGTTCGGCCCGCACCGCGATGCCGCGCTGTTCGGCGGTCTCAGCGGCGGTGGCGAGCCACTGGCGGCAGGTCTGTTCCCCGATCGAGCGTTCGTCCTCGATCTCACCGACCACCGGGCCGTAGTGCGGCAGATACTCTTCGACCGCGACGACCGTGAGCGCGGCGTGGTGCACCGACGCCAAGTCGAGCGCCATCGTCAAGGCGGCCCTGGCGCCGGGCGAGTCGTCGTAACCCACCACGATCCGCTGGAACACCTCTCCATTGTGATCCCTCCCCCAGGCCGGAGCCAGTCCTCTGGCGACCTTGCGGCAATCAGGCTGTGGCGACGGCACGATCGGCCGCCAGCACTTCGGCGGCCGCGCGCTCGCCCGAGCGGATCGCCCCCTCGATGTAGCCCGACCATTCCGTGGCTGTTTCGCTTCCGGCCCAGTGGATCGCGCCGACCGGGTGGCGCAGCGCCGAGCCGAGGGTGGTCAGGACGCCCGGCGGGAAGAAGGAGTTGTAGCCGCCGCGGGCGAATGGATCGTCGGCCCAGACCTTTTCGTGCCATTCGATCGGCTCGCGGGCGACGTGCCCGAAGGCGCGCACGAGCGAACCGATGATCATGGCGCGTCGCTCGCCGGGGGGAAGGGCGGCCAGCCGTTGCGCGGCCCGGCCCGGCACCAGCGCGCCGAGCACGCCCGGACCGCCGGGGCGGGTCGCGTCGAAGGTGACCGGCACCGGATCGTGCAGGTTCAGCGACTGGCCGGTGAACGAGTCGTCGCGCCAGAACGGCCGCTCGTAGACCGCGAACGATTTCAGGACCGAGCCCATCGGCATGCGCTGGGTCAGTTGGTCCCGCGCGGCGGGCAGCGGTGGGTCGTAGACGATGCGTCCGGCCAGGGTGGGCGGCACCGCCACGATCACGTGCCCTGCGTCCACGTCACCGGAGTCGGCGCTCACCCGCACACCGTCCACGCCCTGACGGATACTCGTGACCGCCGCGCCGAGACGCACCGCGTCGCCCAGTTCGGCGGCGATGGCCAGCGCGGGCCCATCGGCGCCGTCGACGAACAGGCGGGTCACCGTCTCGGCGGTGATCCCCGCCTCGACGCCGCCCGCCGAGCGAATCGTGGTGAGCAGACCGAGCATCGAGATGCTGCCCACGTCGACGCACAACTCCTCGCCGATCATCACCTCCGCCAGGTTCCGAGCGCGCCGCTCCGGCACGTTCCGGCGCAACCAGGTCGCCGCGGTCATCGCGTCCAGCCGGTCCGCGCCCGGTGTGGTCCAGGGGCGGGCGAGGTCGATGCGGGCGGCCATCCGTTCCATCCGCCACATGGCCTGAGCGAGCACGAGCAGGACGAACGTCGGAAGCGGCGGGCGTGCGCCGGCGAACGGCCGCCGGACCACTCCCTCCACCAGCAGATCGACCCCTTCGGGCGGAGCGTAGGTCGCGGCGCCGTACTCCTCGGCCAGCGCGCCGAATCGCGTGTGCGCGCCCGAGATCCACTGTCCGCCCAGATCGACGGCCCATCCGTCCCCGATCCGCGCGGTCAGCGTGCGACCGCCCACACGGTCACTCGCCTCCAGGACGACGACATCCCGACCGGCCGCTCGCAACGTCCGCGCCGCACACAGCCCGGCATATCCCGCCCCGACGACTACCACGTCCGCACGGTCCATGGTGGCCTCCCGTCGCCGCACCGAAACTCGACAACAACTGTCGATCACCCGTGGCCGATCCGCAACCGGCGCGGAGATCCGCGCGAGAGCCGACGGCCATCGGTGCCGTTCGATCCGGCCGCACGGCGGTGAACGGCAGTCGACGGGTGAGCAGCGATCGACCGCGGTCGTCGAGCGACTAACGCCTCAGCGTGGCGAGGGCGGCGACGGCGGCATCCTGGAAGGTCGCGGTCAGCGAACGCGGCGGCGACGATACGCGCCCGCGCACCCACTGCCTGCAATACTCCTGCGCCGGTCCGACGCAGATCGCGTGGGCCACCGGATAGCCGTCGCCGCCCACGTCCGCGGTTCCGAGCAACTCTCGGTACCTGCGCCGCAGCGCGTCGAAGAAGGCCCGATTGTGCTGTGCCAGTTCGGGCTCGGCGGCGCGTGCCACCTCGTCCGGCAAGGTGGCGAACAGGAAGCGGGCGAGATCGCGATGATCCTGCACCCAGCCGAGATGGGCCGCGAGCATCGCGCGGATCGCCTGCTCCGGACCGATATCCGGCGCGTCGAGGTGGTCCAGCACGGTCCGCTGATAGTCGAGCATCCCGGAGACGTAGACCGCGGCGGCCAATTCGGCTTTCGACCCGAACGCGTGGAACATGCTGCCGCTGGACAAGCCCAGCCGATCGCGTACGCCGGCCATCGTGAACGACGGATACCCCTTGGCCAGGAGCTGTTCGGTCGCCTCGGCCAGGATCCGCTCCCGGGTGCGCACGGCCCGCTACGCGCCGAACTCGGCGTCGATGCCGGAACGGACGGCGGCGAGCACCTGCGCACGCACCCGCAGTTTCGTCCCGGCGTGCGCCGCGAAGTCGATTCCGGTCAATCGGTGCGCTTCAGCCGTCGCGCGCGTGCGCAGGTCGTCCGCGTCGGCGGCGAGCACGTCGAGAAAGCCCGATTCCCTGGCTTCCTCTGGCCCGACCAGGATTCCGGTGTTCGCCGCCCGGTCGAATCCGGGCGCGGTGAGCCGGTGCCGCGCCGCTTCCACGCCGTAGTGCGGGATGGTCAGCCCGATGGCGACCTCGTTGAGGCCCAGTTTGAAATCCCCCGTGACACCGAATCGCACGTCGGTGGCCAGCAGCGTGAACGCTCCCTGGGCGATCGCGTGCCCCGGACAGGCCGCCACGACGGGATACGGGAAACCGAGCAGCCGATGGACCAGGTTGCCGCCGGCTCGCAGGGTACGGCGGATGTCGTCGGCGGAACGGGAGAACGTCGCCAGGTCGTAGCCGGCCGAGAACATCCGGGGGCGCCCGGTCAACAGGACGACCGCCCGGTCGGCTTCGGCCCGGTCCAGGGCGGCGGCGATGGCGCCGATCATGTTCTCGGACATGACATTCGCCTTGCCATCGTCGAGCGTGATCGTGGCGACCCCGCCGTCGAGCCGGTAGGTGACGAGTTCGGTCATGGCAGCCTCCTCTAGAGCAGGACTCTAGAGTATCACTCTAGGAGCTGGCGCAGCTAACCCTGGGCTCCGGGCCGGAGGGTGGGTCTCGGACCAGGTGTCGTTACGGCAACGAGACGAAACGGCGGCCGCGGATCAGCCGATACAGCAAACAGATGATGCTGCCGAAAAGCCTGGCGCGTCCGGGCTTCGGACTAGCCTCGGGACAGGCTCTGGTGAAGGAAGCGACATGACCGCAGCAACCGTCATCCGCCCGCTGGCGCCGAGCGAGGCGATCTTCGCCAACAGCGAAGTGCTCGTCGGCTATTCGCTTCGGGTCGCGGGGCGGTTGGATCTCGCCGCGCTGTCGGCGGCGTTCGAAGCCGTGGTTCGCTCCCGCCCGATCCTCGGCGCCCGCCTGGAGCCCGACGGGCGCGGCGGGCACCTTCTGCTCGAATCAGCGGGAGCCGCACCGGAGCTGACGGTCGCCGAAGGCGATCCCGAGCGGTTGCTCACCGGCGCCCGGCTGGACCAGCGCACCGCGGTCGCCGCGCTGGGCGTCGTCCGCGACGGCGCCGGCGCGGGGGTGACCTTGGTGACCCACCACAGCGTCGCGGATGCCTGTCATTCGCTGGCCGTGTTCGCCGAGCTGTGGTCCTGCTACACCGACCTCGTCCGGCGCGGGCAGGTCGATCTGCCGCCGCACGGCTTCCCGCGTTCGGTGGAAGACCTACTGCACGAGCGCGGCGTGCGGAAGATCGACGCCCCGGCCGTGCCGCACCGCCCCATGGAGGTCGCCGGGAGTCACTCGGGCCCGGAGGATCCCGGCTACCTCGTCCCCCGCACCGCACGCTGCAGGCTGACCCGGAAGCAGACCGCGGCGCTGGTCGAGCTCGGGCACCGGGAGCACACCACGATCAACGGCCTCGCCTCGGCCGCGATCCTGCTCACCGAGGCCGAGTTGCGCGGGCTGCCGCTGACCGACCTGTCCTACACCTACTCGGTCGACCTGCGCAGCCGGGTGACGCCACCGATCGGGATGACCGAAGGCACCAACGTGCTCGGCTTCGCGAACTTCGTCCCGGCGCGGCGGACCGGCGCGACGCTCGTCGATCTGGCCCGCGACATCAGCGATACGCTGCGCGCCGGACTCGACACGGGCATGGTGCAGCAGACTCCCCTGCACATCCCCGAGATCACCGCGGGCCCTCCACCGCGCGCACCGGGAATCGTGCTGACCACCAACTGGGGACGCGTGCGCAGACCACGGGTGCCGGACGAGCTGCGGATCACCGACTTCCGCTCGATCATGCTCGGCAAGCCGGACAAGACCGGGCACCGGCTCCAGCAGCCGAGCGGCACCATCATCATCAGCACCTTCGACGACCGCCTGAGCATCGAGATCCACCACCCCGAGGAAACCACCGAGGAACAGCGGGTGCGCGTACGACTGCTCGCCGGCCACCTGTCGGAGTTCAGCGCGGCAGGGGCCGCGTGAATCCGGCCGGAATCCTCAGGCGCGCGCGGCGGACGGTCGGGCCGGCGTCTGCAGCGGATCGGTGAGCACGTCGGTGAAGGCCAGCTCCGCGGCGCCGATCAGGGTCGCGTCGCCGCCGAGCGCGCTGGTGCGCAACCGGACCCGTTCGCGGACGGCTTGCAGGCCGTTCACCGCCAACCGGCTGCGCACCTGCGCCGCCGAGGCCAGATAGATCTCCCGCAACACGCCGCCGAACACCACCACCGACGGATTGAAGACGTTGACCAGATTGGCGACGCCGTACCCGAGCCATTCGCCGACCTGGCGCAGCGCGTCCCGTGCCGTCGTGTCGCCGCGGGCGGCGGCCTCGACGATCGCGTCCACCGCCGCTTGCCCGGGCGGATCGCTGCGTCCCGCCGCCGCGATCAACCCGAGTTCGCCCGCTTCGGCCTCCAGACAGCCCCTGGATCCGCAGGCGCAGGGCCGCCCGCCCGGATTCACGATCATGTGGCCGACTTCCCCGCCGTAACCGCCGTCCCCGCCGAGCAATTCGCCGTTGACGATGATGCCGCCGCCGATGCCGACGTCGCCGTGCAGGTAGATCGAGTTCGCCAGGCCGACGCAGACACCGCGTTCGCGTTCGGCCAGGGCGCCGAGGTTGGCGTTGTTGCCGACCGCGACGCGCAGGCCGAGATCGAGCTCCCTGGTCAGCTCGGCGCCGAACGCGACGTCCACCCAGCCGAGGTTCGGCCCGTACCGCACCACGCCGTCCTCCTCGCGGACCATGCCGCAGAACGCGGCCCCGACGCCAACGCACCGAGCGTCGGGCGCGGCCGTGGCGATCATCGCCCTGGCCATCGCCGCGAGCGCGGCGATCACCTCGTCCGGGTCGAACGCGCCGCCGGGACGGGCGGTCTCGGTGCGCTCGAGCACCGAACCGCCCAGCCCGACCCGCGCGGCGGCGAGGCGGTCGGCGCCGACGTCCAGCGCGACGACGTAGACCCGGTCGGCCCGCGGCCGCACCACCAGCGACGGCCTGCCCGCCCGTCCGGTTTGCCCGGGCAATTCCTCGCTCACCAGGCCTGCCGCCGCCAGATCGTTGGTGAGCGCGAGAATCGTGCTGCGGTTCAACCCCATTCGCTCGGCGAGCGCGGCGCGCGACACCGCGCCGTCACGGTGCACATGCCGCAGCAACGCGGCGAGATTGCGCGTGCGGATCTCCTCGGGCGAAGGTGCTGCTCGCATTCACCGGGCTTTCGTCACGGGGCTGGGGGGTTCATCGCTGTAGGAGCGCACGCCTACGGGACAGGGCGTCCACTCCGGCCGCCAAGAGCAGCACGAATCCTGTCACAACGAATTTCGTGCCCGCGCTGTAGCCCATCAGCCCCATGCCGTTGTTGATCACCGCGACCACCGCGGCGCCCAGCACGGCGTCCAGCATCCGCCCGCGGCCGCCGAACAGGCTGGTGCCGCCGATCACCGCCGCGCCGACCGCCGTGAGCAGCACGTCGCTGCCGCCGGTGTTCGGGTCGACGGAGTTCGCGCGCGACGCCGCGATCAGTCCGCCGACCGCCGCCATGGTCGAACACAGCACGAAGGCGGTGATCTTCACGCGATCCACGGCGATGCCCGCGCGCCGGGCGGCCTCGGCATTGCCGCCGACGGCGTAGATGTGCCTGCCGAAAGCGGTGCGGTCCAGCACGAACGTCCACAGCAGCAACAGCGCCACGATCAGCGGCACGACGATGGGCATCCCCGCCAGCGAATGCAGCGCGGGGTTGCGGCTGCGCTCGCCGTTGAGCACCAGCACCGCCGCGCCCGCCACGATCGCCAGCAGCACGACGCGCACCACGACCGCCCGCGCCGTCGTGCCGGTGAGCCCGAGTTTCGTGCGCGCCCGCAATTTCCGGTACTGCACGAGCGCGAATCCGGCGACCAGCACCGCGTACAACGCCCAGCCGATCGCCGGCGGCACGTTCTTGTTCGCGATCGCGACGATCGTCTCGTCGCGGATGGAGATGTTGCGACCGTTGTCCATGATCTTCAGCGCCACGCCCTGCAACGCGAGGAACGCCGCCAGCGTCACCACGAACGACGGGATCCCGATCTTCACCACGACCGTGCCGATCACGAGCCCGATCACCACGCCGGTGAGCAGCGACACCAGCACCGCCGCGTACCACGGCCATCCTTTGTCGGTGAGCAGCACGGCGAGCACGGCGGCGCACACACCGCTGGTGAACCCGGCCGACAAATCGATCTCGCCGAGCAGCAGCACGAAGATCAGCCCCATCGCGATCACCGCGATCGCCGCACCCTGCGTGAACAGATTGGCGAAGTTGGCCTCGGACATGAAGACCGGGCGCGCCGCCCAGAAGACGGCCGAGAGCACGACGAGTGCGATCACCGAGGGCAACGCCCCCATGTCGCCGCCGCGCACCCGGCCGACGTAGCCGCTCATCAGGTCGGTCACCGGCGCCGCCGCCGGTCGCCGCTCGGTGGTCACCGCGGTCATCGGGTCGCTCCGCTCGCCTCGAGGCCGAGCGCTCCGCTGCGTCCTGCCGTGATCAATTCGACGACCTGCGCGTGCGTCACGTCGGAGGTCCGTACCTGGGCGGCCATCCGGCCGAGGTAGAGCGCGGCGATCCGGTCGGACACCGCGAAGACGTCGTTCATGTTGTGCGAGATGAGCACCACCGCGAGCCCCTGGTCGGCGAGCCTGCGCACCAGCTCGAGCACCTGCTGGGTCTGTGCGACGCCCAGCGCGGCCGTCGGCTCGTCGAGGATCACCACCTTGCTGTTCCACAGCACGGCTTTCGCGATGGCCACCGTCTGGCGCTGTCCGCCGGACAGGCTGGCGACCTGCTGCCGGACCGATTTGACGGTGCGCACCGACAGGCTCGCCAGCGTCTTCCCGGCGAGTTCCTCCATCGCGTATTCGTCGAGCACGAGACCGCGCCTGCGTTCCCGGCCGAGAAACATGTTCTGGACGATGTCCAGGTTGTCGCAGAGCGCGAGATCCTGGTAGACGATCTCGATGCCGAGCGCCGCCGCGTCGCGCGGGCTGTGCACCTGCACCGGCGCGCCATCGAAGAGGAATTCGCCCGCGTCGATCGGATGGGTGCCGCCGATGCATTTGACCAGCGTGGACTTGCCCGCCCCGTTGTCGCCGACGAGAGCGGTCACCTCCCCGGGATAGGCGCTGAAGGCGACTTCGTGTAGGACGTGGACGGGACCGAAGCTTTTCTCTACTCCGCGTAATTCGATGACCGGCAGTTCGGACATTGGGTAGCTCCTCCGAAGGATGGAGCCCCTTCCGCAATCCCCTCATCGAACCGCGGAAGGGGCGTGCGATATCAGATCCCGTTGTCCGCGCAGACTTTCGCGAACTCGCCGGTGCACAGCTCGGCCTTGGTGACGTAGCCGTCGGCGACCACGTCCTTGACGTCGCGCGGGTAGATCGGCTTGGGCTCCAGCAGCACCGACGGCACGTCGGCATTCGACTCGGGGTCGCGCACCGCGCCGTTGGTGCTGCCCTGCTCCCCCTTCACCAGGGCCACCGCGAGTTCGGCGGTCGCCTCGGCCTCCTTCTGGATCGCCTTGTAGACGGTCATGCACTGGTCGCCCGCCAGGACGTTCTGCAGGCCCTGGACCGTGGCGTCCTGCCCGCTGACCGGCACCTGCCCGTTGAGCTTCTGCTTCTTCAGCACCGCGATCGCGGCGTTGGCCAAACCGTCGTTGGCCGCGACAACGCCCCCGATGTCCGGCCGACCGGTGAGCATCTGTTCGAAGATGGTGCCCGCCTTGGTGTTGTCCCATTCCGGGACGGCCTGATCGGGCCCCTTGACGTACTGGCCCGCGTCGAACCGGGCCTTCAGCACTCCGTCGTACCCGGTCTTCAACAGCGTGGCGTTGTTGTCGGTCGGTCCGCCGTTGAGGTACGCGACCACCGGACGCACCGCGTTGCGATCGGTCAGGCACTGCGCGACGCCCTCGCCGAGCAGGCTGCCGACCTTCACGTTGTCGAAGGAGACGTAGTACTGGGCGCCGCCGCCGAGAGTGAGCCGGTCGTAGTCGATCACGGTGACGCCCTGCGACTTCGCCTTCTGGATCACCGCTTTGCCGGTGCCGCTGTCCAGGTTGGTCATCACCAGGACCGTGGCGCCGTTGGTGATCATCTGGTCGGCGATGGTCTGGAAGGCGTTCTTGTCGCCCTGGGCGTTCTGGATATCGGCCTGGACGCCCGCGTCCTCGAACGCCTGCTGTAGGTACTTGCGGTCCGCCGTCTCCCAACGGGCGGAGGTCTTGCTGTCCGGGAGGATCACGCCGATCTGCGTTTTACCGCCGGAATTCGCGGAATCGTCGCCGCACGCGGTGAGCGTGGCGGCCAGGAGCGCGAACGACAACGCGGCAGCGCTGAACATGCCCTTGCGCATGAGTGGGCCTTTCATCACCGGCCGGGACGAGGTCCCGGCCGGTCGGAGTGGAACGAATGTTGTTCCCAGCAACATATTGGACTGTGACGGAGCGCACAACAGCTAATTTGTTGTTCCGAATAACAATCTCGACACGCGCGCGTTCGCTCAGGTGGACGCCGATGCGGCCGGTGAGCCGAAGGGCGTGAACAGGGACGTCGGCCGACGCCATGGACCATGCCCGCGGACGCGGCGGGATCGCGCTCGCGCCGCACCGCGCGCCGGACACGCGGAAGGGTGGCAGCTATCCGAAACGGACCACCGGGGATCGGGCGCATGACAGCGCTCCGGCACAGTACCCTTGGCGGTGAATCATGGCGCGGTAGCGACAGACTGGGATCCGGGAGGGGAACAGTGGACACGCTCAAGCTCGACCCGGCGGCGATGGCCGCCTACACCGCGATTGCGGACGCGGTGTCGAAACAATTGGCGTCGGCGGCCACGGTCGCCTCCGGCGCGGTGGATCCCGACCGGCTGGCCGCCGATCTCGGCCTCGTGGGCGCGGAATTCGCGGCGCGCTTCTCGGCGGCCGTATCCGAACACGCGGAAGCGCTGTCGACCGCCGGACAACTGGTCGGCGCCTACGGCCGGGTCCTGCGCGGTTACAGCGAGAACGCGCAGGAGGTCGACGCCGAAACGGCGGGCGCGATCACCCGTTCCGGGGAGGCACTGGCATGAGAAGCCTTATGGGACTGCGGAAACGGGCGCACACCACCCAGCCCGCCGCCGATACCGCCCGGCCGTCGAGCACCGAACCGGGGGCCGACCCGCCGATCGTGGCCGCGCTGGTCCGCCCGCTGCTGACGCTGCGCTCCTCACTCGGCACCGGCGTCGGCGTGCCGAGCGCGGCCGCGACCGGGGCGCTCTCGGCCGCCTCCACCCAGGTGGCGGACACCGAGGGCCCGCACCGCGAAGGCCTGCACGCGCTGGAGTCCACCTGGACCTCCCGCGCCGCCGACAGCGCGGTGCCCGCGATGCGCACGACGCAGACCCAGATCGGGGACATCTCCGATCGGGGACCCGCCTACCTGTCCGTCCTCGCCGACGCGCATGCCACCTCGGGGCGGGCGGCGCGGCAGGTCGACCAGATCATCGCCGACTTCCGGCGCGACGCACGGGAGATCCTGGACAACTCGACCTCCGCGCCGGAGACCGACGCGGTCATCGCGCGCGCCACCCAGGCGCTGCGCGACGCGCTCACCACCGTGACGGCCGCGCGCACCGAAATGGACGACCACACCAGGAGACTCGACGAGATGGGACCGCTCACGGTCACCGCACCGTCCGGCGTCTCCCACGGACAGGGACAGGCCGTCTACCCCGGCAACTCCGGGCAGGTCGTACCCGGCGCCACCACGCCCGGCACCACCACGCCCGGCACCACGACGACCGCCACCACGACGCCCATGGATCCGGCCATGGCCGCGCAGCTCCAATTGCAGCAGCAGCTGATCTCCGCGGGGGTGGACCTCGGCACCACGGCCATCAACGCGGGCGTCGACATCGGCACGCACATCATCGACAAGATCGCCGAAGTCGGCATCCACGGCATCGACACCGTCGCGGCCGCCGCGGACAAGGCGATCCCGGAGCTGATCAACCCGGGTTCGACCACCAACTCCGGTACCTCCGGCACGAATGGCGACGACTCGAAGAATTCCTCGAAGCTGTTCGACTTCGGCGGGTCGCAGGAGCACAAGCCGTCGACCGGGCCCGGTTCGGTGATCCCGCCCGGCAACTCCGCGCCCGCCGCGCGGGCGGACGTGCCGAAGCCGGAAAGCAAGCCGGCGCCCGCGGTCGCACCGCCGAGCGACGCCACGCCGCCGACGCCTGCGGGCAACCCGGACCGCCCCGTTCATCCCGGCCCGACCGGCGGCATGGTGCTGCCGCCCGCTCCGCCGCCGGGCGGCGAGGACCACGAGCACAAGCCGCGCGACGGACAGCTCGGCGTGACCATCCCGTCCGCTGTGACAGCGGTCGTACCGGTGCTGGGCGAATTCGACGATGACACCCCCTGACCGGGAACATCCCAGTCAGGAAGCGGGCCAGGCCAATCCGTTCGACACGGGTCTGCCGATGCTGCGCATTCCCGCGAGCAAGCCGTCGAAGCGACGGCGTTCACCCGGACGCCGCAAGCAGATTCGTCGACGGGAGCCGGAGTACGAGGCCGCGGAACCGCCGCGCCCTCCGGAACGGCAGAGTGTCCGTCCGCGCCTCGGCGAGTGGGAGCAATGGCTCGAACCCGCGCCACCGGCCGCGCGAGTGCCGCAACCGGTGGCCGCGCAGCAGCGCCCCGCGCCCGCGGAGCCGCAGCCGGTCGAGTCCGAGGACGGCCCCGTCACGACGCCCGGGATCGTCAATCGCTCCGGCATCCATCCCGGCACCCCGGTGCGCCATCCTCGGCGCACCGATCAACAGCGCGGCAACCGCTCACTGACGGTCTTGATCGTGCTCGGCATCGTGGTCGCCACCGTCTCCATCGGCCTGGCCATGATCTACGGGTCCGACGCGAATTCGCGCAAAGTGGCGGCGACGCCGCCACCGCGCGCGGCCGGGCCCGCGCCGACCACCTCGGTATCCACCTCACGCGTCAAGCCCCCGTGGGCGATCGCCACGCTGGGATGTGAGCAGAAGCGCACCGCCGACGTCATTTCCGGCACCGATCCGGGCGGCACCGGCAACGGCCCCGACGCGATCTTCGCCTTCGAGTACGCCTATTACGCCGAACGGTCCGGGTACCGGGCCCGCGCGGTGGTCGCCCCCGACGCGGCGGTCTCGCCCGCCGATCAGATCCAGCGCGGCATCAACCAGGTGCCTGCGGGCACCCGCTACTGTGTCGAGATCTCCCGGGCCGGGGACGGCCCGGACGGCCAAGCGCGGTGGCAAGTCCGGTTGACACAACAGTTCCCGGACGAAGAGCCGAACACCTTCACCCAGTTCATCACCACCCGGACCGGAACCGATCAAACGCTGATCACCGGGATCACGGCAGGCTGACCTCTCCGCTCAGCGCGGCGTCAGCTTGACGACCGGAATCACCCGGTCGGTCTTCTCCTGGTATTCGGCGAAGCCGGGCATCACCTCGACCATCGCGGCGTAGAGGCGATCGCGCTCCGGCCCTTCGGTGATCGGAGTCGCCGTCGCCTCGAGCGTTTCGGTGCCGATCTCGAGGGTGACCGTCGGATTGACGCGCACGTTGTGAAACCAGTCCGGATTGGTCGCAGCGCCCGCTTTGGAGGCGATTACCACGATGTCGTCGCCGTCGCGGATGAACGCGAGCGGATTGGTGCGCGGAAGACCGGATTTGGCGCCGATGCTGGTGAGCAGCAACAGCTCCCGGCCCTCGAAGGGGCCGCCGACCTTGCCCTGGTTGGCGCGGAATTCTTCGATGATCTGGGTGTTCCAGTCGCCTGCCATGACTTGTCTCTCCTGCGGAGTCGGGTGCGCCGGGTCGTCGCGAGCCTACCCAGGACGGCGGCCCCGGGCCGAACTAACGGCCAACCAACAGCGGCAGGGGGCACGATGACGGGGTGCGGGTGCTTGTTGTCGAGGACGAGACATTGCTGGCCGACGCGATCGCCGACGGGCTGCGCCGACATGCCATGGCGGTCGACGTGGTGTACGACGGCGCGGCGGCGCTGGAGCGTACCGGCGTCAACGACTACGACGTGGTAGTACTCGATCGGGATCTACCCGGCGTCTCCGGTGACGCGGTGTGCTGCACGCTCACCGCGTCCGGCGGCTCGGCCCGGATCCTGATGCTCACAGCAGCGAGTGCCGTGGCCGAACGGGTAGCGGGTCTGGGACTGGGCGCCGACGACTACCTGACGAAACCGTTCGCGTTCGCCGAACTGGTCGCCCGTATCCAGGCCCTCGGGCGCCGGGCGCGCAGCGCCGCTCCCCCGGTGCTGGAACGCTCCGGCATCCGGCTCGACCCGCACCGGTTCTCCGTCACCAGGAACGGCGAACCGGTCACGCTGTCGCGCAAGGAATTCGCGGTGCTGGCCGAGCTGCTGCGCGCGGACGGCGGCGTGGTCTCGGCCGAGCAACTGCTGGAGAAGGCCTGGGACGAGCACATCGACCCGTTCACCGGCGTCGTGCGGTACACGATCATGAACGTGCGGCGGAAGCTGGGCGAGCCGCGGGTGATCGAGACCGAGCCCGGCGTGGGGTACCGGGTCCGATGAGCGGGCGCACGATCCGGCTGCGGCTCACCCTGCTGTACGCGACGGCGTTCTTCCTGGCCGGTGCGGTACTCATCGCGTTGATGTACTTCTACCTGAACCAGTCGCTGGAGCGACGGCCCGGTGGCGGCGCGCAGCAGGTGGTACGGGAGTATCTGCTCGAACGGGCCGAGCGGAACCGGGCGCCGGTCTCCACGGAGTTGTTCAAAGCGCTGACCGAGCAGGCCCAGCGGAATCGGCGGGACACATTGCGCGCCATGCTGGTCTGGTCGCTGGTATCGCTCGGCGCGGTGGGGATCGCGGCGGGCGGATTCGGCTGGTTGCTGGCCGGACGCGCCCTGCATCCCTTGCAGCGCATCACCGCGACCGCGCGGCGGGTCGCCGACACCAGCCTGCACGAGCGCATCGCCCTCGACGGTCCGCAGGACGAGATCAAGGATCTGGCCGACACGTTCGACGCGATGCTCGAGCGCCTGGACCGGGCCTTCGACGGACAGCGCCGGTTCGTGGCGAACGCCTCCCACGAGCTGCGCACACCGCTGACCATCAACCGGACGCTGATCGAGGTGGCGTTGGAAGACCCCGGCGTTCCCGAGTCCACCCGCCGGCTCGGCGCCACGCTGCTGGAGGTCAACCCCTGGCACGAACGGCTCATCGACGGCCTTCTGGTGCTGGCCACCAGCGAACAGCGGCTGACCGAGCACCGTCGCATCGATGTCGCCGACATCGCCGCCGACGCGGTCGGAACATGCGCCGCGGGGCCGGGGGCCGAGATCTCCGCCGACCTCGAATCCGCGACTGTGCTCGGAGATCCGCTGCTGCTGGAACGCCTCGTGCTCAATCTGCTGGACAACGCACTGCGCTACAACCTCCCCGAGCACGGCTGGGTGGCGATCCGGTCCCGAGCGATCGGCGACCGCGCCGTGCTCACCGTGGAGAACAGCGGTGCGCCGGTCCCCGCTTTCGAGGTCGAGAGCCTCTTCGAACCGTTCCGCCGACTCTCCACCACCGAACGCTTGGCCGATTCCGGCGCACGCGGCGCCGGGCTCGGCCTGTCGATCGTGCGCTCCGTCGCGCAGGCCCACGGAGGCACGGTCCGTGCGGCGGCGCGTCCGGACGGCGGTCTCGCGGTCACCGTCGAATTCCCGCGCGCCCAGGGATGACGCCCCGCCCGAGGTCGCGTCGACGTCGACGCGGCCCCAGCGCGGCGGCTACCCGAGGGGTACGGGCGAGTCCGACACCTCGCCCGTCCGGGCTCAGTAGTTGTGGCAGGTCTCGGCGAGGACGCGCATCTTGTCGCGGTGCTCCTGCGCCTGCGGCGAGTCGCGGCGCTCCTCGAACCTGCCCTTGGCCTCCGGGTGCTTGTCCAGGAACTCCTCGGCGCGCTGCTTGCGCTGCTCCACCGGGAGACTCAGGAACTCCTGCAACTTCGCCTTGCGGTCGGGATGCGCGTCGAGCCGGGCGGCGAGATCGGGGAACTGGGCGTGGACGGCGGCGTCGAGCTGGGCGAAGCTGCACGTCGTTTCGAGCAGTCCGCCGGGGCGCGGCTGAGCGGAGGCGGTCGCCGGAACCAGCAGCGCACCCGCGGCGAGCAGACCGCCGAGAGCGAGGGTGGCTCGAACGATTCTCGTCATGTCGGATATCCCTTTCGGTTGGACGTTCGGGTCGCTGCGACGCGGCCCGGCGTTCAGTCCATCAGGAAGGGTGTTTGGACGGCGCTAGGCGATGACGCCCCCCGCGCGCCCGCCGCCGGGCTACCGTGGGGGTCGCTGTTGTGTCCCGATCGGCTGATCACCGCTGCTGGAGGCGTCTTGCGCACCATCGCTCGTGTACTGCTCGTTCTCGCGGCCCTCGTCTGCGCCGCGGTGTCGGCACCGCCCGCGCTCGCCGCCCCGGACGCCGCTCGGCTCGACGATCTCACCGCGCGCAAGCTCGACGAAGTGCTGTCGTTGCGCGCCCAGGCACCCGCTTCGGCGAGCAAGGCGGAGCTGATCGAGCTGCTGTCGCGTCCGTTCCTCGGCACGCCCTACGGCGCGAACATGCTGGTCGGGTCGGCTACCCAGCCCGAACAACTGGTCATCGACTTCCGCAGGGTGGACTGCTTCACCTACCTCGACTACGTCGAGGCGCTCAGCAGATCCGCCGACCGCGACCAGTTCACCAGGAACCTGATCGAGACGCGTTACGCCGATGGCCGAGTCGATTTCCGGCAGCGCAAACACTTCTTCACCGACTGGGCGCACACCACCGGAGTCGCGGCCACCGACGTCACGGCGGCGGTGAGCCCCGCGGCGGTGACCGTCACCAAGCACCTCAACGCGAAAGCCGACGGCGGCAACTACCTTCCCGGGCTCCCCGTGGTCGATCGCGCGATCACCTACATTCCCGGCGCGGCCGTCGACCAGAGCGTCGTGAACGGGCTGCGCACCGGCGACTACATCGGCGCCTACACCGACCAGCCGGGCCTGGACGTCACCCACGTCGGCATCTTCGTCATGACCGACGCGGGGCCGGTCTTCCGTAACGCGTCCTCGCTCGCGGGCAACGACAAAGTGGTGGACTCGCCCTTCACCGAGTACGTGCGGTCCACCCCGGGCATCGTCGTCCTCCGCACGCTATAGGTCGCCTCGGCGCGGAATAGCTCGCCTCGGCGCGGAATAGGTCACCTCCACCGAGCTAGGAAACGGGCACCGGTGGCCGGACCGCCGATTTCGGCGTGCCGGTGAGCGTCTTGTCCAAGTCCGTGCGCAGGGTGGTCGCCGAGTCGAGCAGGTAGTTCTGCCGCACCTTCCACGGATGACGGTCGCCTTGGCGGGGGAAGTCGCCGATGGAGCGCTGGATGTAGCCGGAAGCCAGATCCAGCAGCGGGTGTTCGCCGAGTTCGCTCCGCGGCTCGGGCACCACGGCGGCGTAACCCTTGCGGTCCATGTGATTGAGCACTTTGCAGATCAACCGAGAGGTGAGATCGGCGCGCAGCGTCCACGAAGCGTTGGTGTATCCGATGCACACGGCGAAGTTGGGGACGCCGGTGAGCATGGTCCCCTGCCAGACGAACTGGTCGGACAACTCGACCCGCGCCCCGTCGACGCTGGGCGTGATGCCGCCGAAGGCCAGCAGTTGCAGCCCGGTAGCGGTGATCACGACGTCCGCCTCGAGCACCCGGCCGGACTTCAGACGGATGCCCTCCGGCACGAACGTGTCGATGTGGTCGGTGACGACCTCGGCCTTGCCCTTCTTCATCGCCTTGAAGAAGTCCGCGTCCGGGACGGCGCACAGCCGCTGGTCCCAGGGGTTGTAGCTGGGTGTGAAGTGCTCGGCGACGGCCTGGTCGTCCTTCAGGATGCGGGTGGTGAGGCCGGTGAGCAGCTTGCGCGCCGCTTCCGGACGGCGCCGGCAGTACTGGTAGAAGCCGATGCCGAACAGGATGTTCTTGGTTCGGATCAGGCGATGCGCAGGGCGCGGCGGCAGCAGCTCGCGGATCTTGTCGGCCACTTTGTCCCGGCCCGGAACGGCGCTGATCCAGGTCGGCGACCGTTGCAGCATCGTCACCAGTTGCGCTTGCTCCGCCATGGCCGGGACCAGCGTGACCGCGGTGGCGCCGCTGCCGATCACCACGACGCGCTTGCCGCGATAGTCGAAGTCCTCGGGCCAGAACTGCGGGTGCACCACTTCGCCCGCGAACGACGAGATGCCGGGGAACTCCGGCGCGTAGGGCCGCTCGTAGTCGTAGTACCCGGCGCAGGCGTAGAGGAAGCCACAGGTGAGCGTGCGCGTCTCGGTGGCGCCCGACTCGTCGCGCTGCTCGAGGGTCAGCGTCCAGCGCGCGGCGCCGCTGTCCCAGTCGGCGGCGATCACCTTGGTGCGGTAGCGGATGTGCCGGTCGATGCCGTGCTCGGTCGCGGTCTCGGTGATGTAGCGCAGGATCGACGGGCCGTCGGCGATCGACTTGGCGTCACGCCACGGCTTGAACGGGTAGCCGAGGGTGAACATGTCCGAGTCCGATCGGATGCCCGGGTATTTGAACAGGTCCCAGGTGCCGCCCAGGGTGTCGCGAGCCTCCAGGATGGCGTAGGTCTTGCCCCGGCACTCGGTCTGCAGCCGGTAGGCCGCGCCGATGCCGGATAGTCCGGCGCCGACGATCACGACATCGAGGTGGTCCGGTGCTGCGGCGGCTTCGGTCATGTCTCCAGTGTGCGAGCCGAGCGCGGCCGCTTTCTTGACTTTGCGCGACAAGTATTTGATCCTCGACGACATGTCGGTGATTCGCTCCGCGGGGTTGCGCGGATTTCGCGCGACTGTCGCCGAGCTGGGTGGTGACGCCGAGGCACTGGCCACGGCGTGCGGCCTGCCGGTGGCCGCCCTGGACGCCGACGACCTGCTCGTCCCCGACGAGTCCGTCGCGGCGGTGCTGGAACTGGCCGCGCACCAGCTGCGCTGTCCCGACCTCGGCTTGCGGATCTCCCATCGGCAGGACCTGGACATGCTCGGCCCGCTGGCGCTGGCCATCCGCAATTCGGCGTCGCTGGCCGACGTGCTCGAGTGTTCGTCGCGATACCTGTTCCTGCACGCGCGGTCGCTCAGCTTGACGCTGGAGCCCGACCCGTATGGCGATCGCGGCGTGATCGCGCTGCGCTACGGCATGCGGCCCGGACTTCCCACACCCGTCCAGGGCACCGACCTCGGGCTGGCATTCGTGCATCGCACCATTCAGCGCTTGCTGGACGACCGCTACGGACTGCGCTCGGTCGAGCTGCCCTATCGCCCGGCAGCGGCGGTCGCCGGTTACGAGGAGTTCTTCGGCGCGCCGGTGCGGGTCGAGCGGCCGTTCGCGGCGCTGCGGGTGCCGAGCAGCCTGGCGAGCAGGCCGCTCACCGGCGGTGACGAGAACCTGCACCGGCTGGCCATGGCGTTCCTGGCCGCGCAGTCCGGCGACGCGGCGGCGTTCGCCCCGCAGGTACGCGCCGCGGTGCAGCAATTGCTCGGCACCGCCGCACCCGAGATCGGCGCGGTGGCACGGCTTCTCATGGTGCACCCGCGCACCCTGCAACGACGTCTCGCCGCCGAGCACACCTCGTTCGCCGCGATCCTGGACGAGGTTCGCAGGGACGCGGCGCGACGGTATCTGACCACGACGGACATGCCGATGAGTCAGGTGGCCTCGCTGATCGGGTTGTCCGAGCAGGCGACGTTCACCCGATGCGCCCGAAGATGGTGGGGCACAACGCCCAGCGCCGTGCGCCGCACCGGCGCGCAGGCAAGAACTCGGCCGCACAACACATTCGGGTGACGCGGCGACAACATTCCGGCGTCCGATCCGTCCGTTTCGATAACGGTTGCCCCCGAAAGCTCTCGGCCCATTCCCTCCTCGACGCCGTGTCTTTACCGTCGAAGACGGGGTAGGTGTGCACCGGAAGGGGGACTCCATGAACACCTGGCTTTCGCTTGTCACCGATGCGCTGACCCGCGTCCCCGGCTACACATCGCACCAGCGGACGTTCTTCGCCGAGGCGCTGGCCGAGCCGGGACGGTACCTTCTCGTCCACCGGGATCCGGTGCCCGCCGACCATGCCCACGCGCTGCTGATCTGCCGCACAGGGCTTTTCGCGTTTCGATTCGCCGAGGACGTCCCCGCCGAAATCGACGGCATCCGCCGCCATGTCGAAGCGACGTTCGGCAAACTGCAGTTCGGGCGCGAGAAGATCGTCGCCCATGACGCGCAGATCGTTCTGCTCGTACCCGGCGAGATCCGGCGGCGCGGGGACGGCCGGTTCGCCGTCGCCGGGCCGGGTGCGCTCGATCGGGTGATCCGCGCACGCCACCGGCAGTTGCGGCCCACCCGGGTACAGGCCATCGCGAACACCGTCGCCCACCAGTCGGCCCGGGCCTACGACCTGCTCGAGATCGAGGACATGACGCCGGCCGCGCCGGATCCGGCCCTGCTCGATCGGTCGGAAGTGCTGTCGCCGCAGCGCGATGCGGCCCTGGAGATGCCGTTCCAGCGCTGGATGACCTTCCTGGATCCCGAACAGGAGGTGCTGGTCTCGCGCACCTACACCGGCCCCGCCCGGATCGCCGGTCCCGCGGGCACCGGCAAGACGGTGGTCGCGCTGCACCGCATGGCCAGGCAGGCGAAGCGGTCCACCGGTCGTCAGCTGTACACGACGTTCGTCAAGACGCTCGCGAACTGCCAGGAGACCTATTTCCGGCGACTCGCGCCGGGAACCGAGGAGCGCGTCCAGTTCGCCGGCCTGCATTCCTGGGCCATGGATTTCCTCAGGGAGCGGATCGCGGCGCCGAAGCTCGACCCGCGGGGAGCCGACCGGGTGTTCGGCCGGGTCTGGGAACAGGCGAGAGCCGTCTTCGAGGACATCGAGCCGCACGGAAGCTATTGGCGCGAGGAGATCGACCGGGTCATCAAGGGCCGTGAAATAGACGATCTCGACGTCTATCAGCGCGCGGAGCGCCACGGACGCAACGGCATTCGTCTCGACGACGACCGGCGTGCCGAGGTGTGGCACGAGCTCTACGTCCCGTACGTGAGCGAGATGCGCGAACGAGGGATCTCCGATTACAGCGACGTCATCGCCATCGCCCTGGCCGAGATCCGCAACGAACCGCTGCCCGAACCCTACGACGCGGTCGTCGTCGACGAAGTGCAGGACATGACGCTGGCCGGGCTGCGGCTGGCCCACGCCATCGCGGGCGGCAACGGGTCGAGCCCCCTGCTGCTGCTCGGCGACGGCCAGCAGCAGGTGTACGCCGGGGGCTGGCGCATGGCCGACGCGGGCATCGACCTGCGCGGGCGCGGCGAGGTCCTGCGGGTCAACTACCGCAACCGCCGTCGCGTCTGGGAGAACGCCGCCGGGATCGATGCGGTGAACGAGCTCGGCGATTTCGACGACGCGCCCGGCGTGCTGCTGCGCGACGCCGACGTCACCCTGCCCGACGGCGTGGTGCGCATCTGGCGCGGACCGGATCACTACCTGGAGTCGGCGCTGGTCGACGGCATACGCGAATGCGGGAAACCGTTGTCCGACATCGCGGTACTCACCCGGACGCGGCAGGAGGCCGCCCGGCTCGCCGGGGCGCTCGACGCCGTCGGCATCGCGACGCTGCCCTTGGAGGACCACGACGGGATGCCGCACCCCGCGGTCAAGGTCGGCACGGTGCACCGCGCCAAGGGGCTCGACTTCGCGGCCGTCTTCCATCCGAGTTGGTCCGGTGGCGCGGGGCCCCGAACGGGCGCGAGCCGCGAACGAGCCCAGTCGGCCGAGCGCCAGAAGCTGGTCGCGATCACCCGGGCACGGGACTTCGCGTGGCTCGGCATTCGTGACGACCGTTCGGAGATCGAGCGGTCCTCGTAGCCGTCTGAGGGTGCGGCAGCGGCCCGCACGGCGTCACCCGCTCGAATCGCCGCTGGGAAGGCGTGATTCGGCCGCTAGACTCTCCGATCGACTGGGAAGGGGGCCGCATGGACGCGGTTATCAAGGAGGTCGCCGAGGAGGGCAAGCGGCTGATCGACCGGGCCTGGCTCGGCGAACTCAGCCGCGACCAGGCGGTGCACATGTTCGTCCAGGTCGGCGACGGCATGGTGCGCTACGAGACGGCGCTGACCATCATCGATGACGGTGTGCAGCGGCTGAGCGCCAACGCCAGGCGGCTGCGGATCCTGCGCTGGTGCGCGGTGCTGGAGCTCCCGGTATTCGGCGCGTTCGCCGTACTCGCGGTGCTGGCGGGGGATTTCGCCACCGCGGGGCTTTCGGTGCTGTTCCTGCTGATCCTCCAGGTCATCCACCGCACGATGCTTCCGCATCCGCTCGCGGTTCCCCGCCCGCCCCGCACGTAGCCGCGCCCGGGTCGTGGTTCCCGCCCGCGCGTCGCGGGGTGATTAAGGTGCGTCTTCATGGACCGCACGACCGGCGCTTCCGGCGCACATCCGCACGAACCGCACGGCAACGGCTTCGCATCCAAGCTCAACTGGCTGCGCGCGGGGGTGCTCGGCGCGAACGACGGCATCGTGTCCACGGCGGGACTTGTCGTCGGCGTCGCGGCGGCGACCACCGATACCCAGGCCCTGTTCACCGCGGGCATCGCGGGTCTTTCGGCGGGGGCGATCTCGATGGCGGTGGGCGAATACGTCTCGGTCAGCACCCAGCGCGATTCGGAGCGGGCTCTGCTGGCGAAAGAACGCAGGGAATTGCGCGACGAACCGGACTACGAGCTGGCCGAACTCACCGGAATCTACCGGGCCAAGGGCCTGACGCCCGAAACGGCGCGCAAGGTCGCCGAAGAACTCACCGCGCACGACGCGTTCACCGCGCACGCGGAGGCCGAACTGGGGTTGAATCCCGCGGAACTGACCAATCCGTGGCAGGCGGCGTTCTCCTCGGCGGTGGCATTCACGCTCGGCGCGCTGCTGCCGTTGCTGGCCATCTTGCTACCGCCGGTTACCGCCCGCATCCCGGTGACGTTCGGGGCCGTGCTCGCCGCGCTCGCGCTCACCGGCTCGGTCAGCGCCCGGCTGGGTGGTAGCTCCCGTGGCCGGGCGGTGATCCGGGTGGTGCTCGGCGGCGCGCTGGCCATGGCCGTCACCTACGGCATCGGCCAGCTCACCGACGTCGCCGGCATCTGACTCGAACGCGGGCACTGCTCCGGACACGCCGATGCCGGGCGAAGGCCGATGGCCTTCGCCCGGCACGGGCGGTGCGCGGTCAGCGCTTGAAAGCGTCCCGCAGTTTGTCCGCGGCGCGCTTGACGTTGCCGCGGCCCTGCTCACGCCGTCCCTCGGCCTCCAGCCGGGGGTTGCCGGTCGCTCGGCCGAGGAATTTCTTCACGCTGCCCCTGGTCGCTTGCACTTGGTGCGCGAGGCGATCTTCGAACTTCATGAGCAATCCCTAGTAATACCAGCGGCGGCCACCCACCGGACGGCCCACCGAGCCGGCCACCAGCAGCACGAGCCCGATGATCAGCACGATGATGCCCGCGGTGGTGAGCAGCGAAATTCCGAGCAGCCAGCCCAGGACCAAGAGGATGAGGCCGAGAATGATCATTGTCGTATTCCTTTTCTTCTCAATTACTTCGCGGTCACAGGTTTCGAAGTCGAGACCGTCGCGCCGCGATCGGTCCGGGCAGTACCCGAACGGGGGGTGTGCAGCCACCGCCGCCAGGCCGGCTCCTGCTGAGGAGCCCGCGCCGCCGGTGCGGAAGTGTCCGCCGTCAGATCACGCCGCACCGCCGCCATCTCGCGGCGAGACTTCGCGAGTTCACGACGCGCCACCACGCCGCGACGGGTCACCCGCCAGGCGCCGGTCAGCACGAGGGCCAGTCCGAACATCCCGATCGCACCGAGGGTCACTCCGTAACCGAACAGTGCTCCGGTGGAACCGTGGAAGTGATAGTCGAATACCGCGAAATCGCTCGTCAGTTGCTGAGCGGAGCCGGTGTTGCCCACTACGGCGGCAACGCCGACGATCACGGCCGCGATCAAGGCGATGAGCCCGATAATGATGATCATGGCAATCCCTGTTGCGTCGAGTCGTTTGACAACTCCGCTATTCCCGGGCCCCCGGCAGTCAAACGCGACAAAAAGGAAAGTTTGAGCGGATCGAATCGGTCAATGCGATTCGCATGACGTACACAGTTACCCTGCACAACGTTACGCGCGAGTCCGCGTCGGCGATCGAATCGGCGCTGCGCGGCGTCAACGGCATCGACTCCGTCGACATCGACGTGTCGTCGGAGCGCGCGCTGGTGAACTCGACGACGATGACCTACGGCGAGGTTCTCGACGCGATCCGGCAGACCGGAGCCTCCGCCTCCTGATCGACGTTCGTCCGCCGCGCGGCTGCCCGGGACCTCCGACCCGGGCGAAGCCCTGGTAGGCACCCCGCGGGCCCGACCGCACACCCTCCGGTTTCCTCACCGGCACCGAGCGGGTGACGAACATGGTCGGACGTCGAGTTTCCACCGAATCGGTGGCCGACACCCCAACGCATGCGTGCGCAGGCCGTTCCTCGCATCGCCACGCCCCGAACCGCCGTCGACACCGAGCGAGCCTCGATGTATCGGCACCGGAAGGTCCTCGCGGGCCGGTCGATTCGACAGTGCCGCCGTCGGTGGAGCGATCGCGCCCGCGTCACCGCGTGATGGTCACCGGTGCCACCATCTCGAAACCTTCGGTCCGCCAAGGGCATCGAACCTCGGCACCCCCGTCTACGGCACACGCACCCGCTCGGGCAACACGTGGGTTCGCCCTGTCATCCGCGCCGCTTTCGAACCCGTCCGCATCCGGAGCGTTAGGACGTTCGCGGCATATGCGCGAGAAATCTTCTGGCGCTGCGGTTTCCGGTATCGCACACGGGCCGCCCCGCGAACGCCGAGGAGATGGGGCGAGCGACGATGATCGCCCCACCTGCTACCGCTCTCGGGCGCCGAACCCTTCGCGGTCACTCACCCTTCGGGGCGACCACAACGGCATGCGCAGGCGGAGCACGCACGAGTATGATCTACGCCACATGCCCTGTCAACCACAGGAGACAACGCTGCCATGGGGGAGGACTTACACCCGTTCACGCGGGCGCTCAACACGCTCATCGACGGAATGCACCCGCCCACCGGGAAAGACGGGCAGCCGCACCAGATCACTCACCGCGCGCTGGCCGCGGACATCCACCGCGCCACCGGCGCGCGCTTGTCCGCCAATTACCTCTGGAAGCTGCGCACCGGGCAGGCGGTGAACCCGTCCTACGAGACGCTGGAGGTGTTCCGCGGTTACTTCGGGCTGACCAGCCTGGACCCGTTCACCGAACCCCGTCTGGCGGCGACGCGCGGCAGCGAACTGGCATTGATCAACGCGCTCAGGGGGAACGCCGCGCACGAGGCACTGGAACCGGTGCTGCGCGACGGGCTGCGACAGGGCACGGTTCGCGCCGAGTCGGTGCTGGCGATGCTGAATGTCCTGCGGCGCATCGAGAACGAGCAACGCTGAACAATCCGGATGGCGCCGAGCCCGAAGACGGCGGCGGCCGAGTTCAATACGGGCGGCTCGGCATCCGCACCCGCCGGATCGGCGCCACCGTCCACCAGGTGACGCACCGCCACACCCATTCCAGGGGACCGTATTCGAATAACCGCAACCACACCGCACTGATCACCGCCTGTACCAGGATGATCGCGACCGCCAACCCCAGCACCGGCGCGTAGTCGCCGGAGCCGTACAGACCCAGACGCGGTGCGGCGAGCAGGATCAGCGCGGTGGCGCCCACGTAATTGGTCAACGCCATGCGGCCCAGCGGCCGCAACACCTCCGCAAGGACCTGACCGGGCTCGACGCGCAGCAACAGCAGCAATCCGGTGACGTAGGCCAGCGCGCCCAGCAGGCCCGCCACGGCCGTGGCCGGCGTGGACCACAGCTCCAGATACGGTGTGCGGTACTCCCACATTCCCGCCACTATCGCGGCGGGTAGGGCGAGGGCGAACACGGCGCCGATCTGCCAGACCCGATCGGCCAGGGTGTCCACGATTCCGGCGCGCGCGGTGGCAAGGCCCAGCAGGAACAACCCGGGCGCCAGGGCCAGTCCGCCGCCCAGGGCCAGCGCCACGCCGAACGTGCCCGCGAGTCCGGCCACCAGCACCACCCAGTTCGGCAGCGCCGAGGCGGGCAGCAGGATCACCAGCCCGGCCAGCGCGTACGGAAGCAGCGCCTCACCCGGCTGGAACAGCTGATGGACCGCGCCGATCACCCCGAGCGCCAGCAAGCGGCGGATCAGGACCAACCGGGGGCGCTCGCCGCGCTCCGCGGCATTGTCCAGCAGTAATGCGAAGCCGATTCCGAACAGGAACGAGAAGATCGGGAAGAACCGGCCCTCGAACACCACCGACAGCACGTGCCGGATCGGTATCGGCGCGCCCGATTCATCCGTGGCCGCCATGTCGGCGATCCGCCAGATATCCACCACCAGGATGCCGCACAGCGCGAAGCCACGAACCGCGTCGAGTTCCTGGATGCGCGGATCGGCCCCGCGTCCGTAGTGCATGGATCTCACGGTATCCAGCGGCGGCCTCGGAGCCGGGATCTCGCGCCGAGATGTCGCCCACATCGATTAACGCACTAACTATTAATGCGCTAACTTGGAGCGCGGAAAGGAGGACCGATGGAGCCCGTGATCGACGATCCGCTGCGCTTGGACCGCCAGGTGTGCTTCGCGCTGGCGGTGGCCAATCGGGCCGTGCTGGCCGTCTACCGGCCGCTGCTGGAGCCGCTCGGCCTGACCCACCCGCAGTATCTGGTGATGCTCGCGCTGTGGGGTGAGGCTCCGATGTCGGTCAAAGCGATCGCCGAGGCTGTCCAGCTCGACTCTCCGACGCTGTCCCCCCTGCTCAAGCGCCTGGAAGCGGCCGGGCTGATCAGTCGCGAACGGGACAGCCGGGACGAGCGGAACCTGGTGGTGAACCTGACCTCGGACGGAGCCGCGCTGCGCGCGAAGGCCGAGCAGATCCCGCCCGCCGTCGTGCGGCGCCTCGGCGTGGCCATGGCCGACCTCGAGCAGCTGCGCGACGCCCTCACCCGGGTGAACGAGGCGGCCCGGCGGTCGGTGCTCGCGGAGCCCGACGCCCCGTCCCCCAACCGAGGAGCCCGGTAGTGACACGCGAACGACGACGGCCCCACCCGATCCAGTGGATCGGCTACGCATTCGGACGCCGCCTGCCCGATTCGATGCGCGAGTGGGTGCGCGACGACCTGACCGGCAGGTTCGCGGCCACCCGGCACGTCTTGCGCGGGCTGGTGCCGTTCACACCGCTGTTCGCGGCGTTCCTGCTGTTTCCCGGCGAACTGTGGCTGCGCGGCGCGATGGTCCTGCTGGCGCTGCTGCTGGCCCTGTTCTACACCGTCGCCTTCATGCCGATGAACCGCGCGCACCGGCTCGCGAAGCACGGATTGCCCGCCGATCTGAAGAACCCGCGACAAGCCCAGCGGGAAGCGCGGGAACGCGCCAGATACGCCGCACAACACCCCCACTGACCACTGCGCCCCGCAGTGGAACAGGCCGCGAAGTCTGATGCTAGGGGCTGGCGGCCAGGCCGACGAAAGCCGCGAACACTGCCAGGTGGACGCCCCCTTGGAGGAGTGTCGCGCGTCCGGGGACGATCGTCAGGCCGCCGACGACGACGGTCAGGGCCAGCAGCACCATCTGGGTCGCGCCGAGACCGAGCACCAAGGGGCCGTCCAGCCAGATGCTCGCCACCGCGATCGCCGGGATGGTCAGGCCGATGCTCGCCATGGCCGAACCCAGGGCCAGATTGAGACCGATCTGCACCTGGTCGCGGCGCGCGGCCCGGATCGCGGCGAGCGTCTCGGGCAGCAGCACCAGCAACGCGATCACCACGCCGACCGCCGACTGCGGCAATCCCGCCGACTCGACCGCCGACTCGACGGCGGGCGAGACCACCTTCGCCAGCCCGACCACGCAGACGAGGGCGACCAGCAGCAGAGCCAGGGCGGCGAGCGCGGTGCGCACACTGGGCGACTCGATGTGCTCGTCGCCGTCGGCGACGGTGCCGCCCACCTCGACCGGGAGGAAGTCGTCCGGATGACGCACCGTCTGCACGAGCACGAACAAGCCGTACAACGCGAGCGAGGCCACCGCGGCGAAAGCCAGCTGCGCCGACGAGAACTCCGGACCGGGCTTGCTCGTGGTGAAGGTCGGCAGCACGAGACTGAGCGTGGCCAGCGTCGCCACGGTGGCCAGCGCCGCACCGGTGCCTTCCGCGTTGAATACCGCCACCCGCCGCCGCAAGGCGCCCACCAGCAGGCAGAGACCGAAGATCCCGTTGCAGGTGATCATCGCCGCGGCGAAGACCGTGTCGCGGGCCAGAGTCGCGGTCTTGTCACCGCCTTGGCCCATCAGGGTGAGGATGAGCGCCACTTCGATCACGGTCACCGCGACGGCCAGCACCAGCGAGCCGAACGGTTCACCGATGCGGCGCGCGACCACTTCCGCGTGGTGCACCGCCGCGAGCACCGCCCCGATCAACGCCAGCACCACGATCGCCACCGCGACACCGGGCAGACCGCGGCCCCAAGTGGCCGCGAGGGCGAGGACGGCCAGCAGCGGTACCACTACGGTCCAGCGGGCGAGCAACACACGGATCATGCCCACCATCGTCCCAGCAAACTATTCGCATCCCGGTCGGGTGATGGGTATCCCCGCCCCGGGCGCGAGCTCAGTCGTCCAGATCGATGCGCACGGTGAGCAGATCGGTACCGACGAACCGGACGGCCGCGCTGTTGGCGCGCGGCAGGGCGGCAAGGCGGGCACGCGGGTCGTCCTCGGGCAGCAGATGCGCGGTGCCGGTGTGCCAGCGCCCATGCAACCGCAGCCGAACTCGATTGTCGGCCTTGATGTTCCGGACATACTGCGAACGCTCACCGAACTCGGAGACCAGCCAGAACTCCCGCCCGACCCGCCGCCCGCCGATCGGCGTGGTCCGCGGCTGCCCACTGACCCGGCCGGTGGTCTCCAAGAGGGTCTGCTTTGGAAGCGTGCTGAGCAGCGGATTGCCCACGCGGCGCTGGAACGCCGTCACCACCCGATGCTGGATGTCGCGCAAGTTCGGCATGCCGCGACGGTAACACCGGTCACACCCGTCGGCAGGCCGCGCCGTGTCCGCGATTCGGGTCTCGAACAGGGCACGAGCCCGCATGCGGTGCGCAATTGCACCGCCAGGCATCGGGGCGCAAACGGCCGCCCCCTCGCATCGCGCAGTGCCGACAGTTCCGTGCCGCCGCACCGGACAGCGTGGGGCGTGCGGTGGGCAATCGGGCGAGGCCCGTTGTGCACCAGAATCTTTCTGTGATGCGAGCCACAAATCGGCCGTCTCGCAATATCTCTCCCCGGCCCCGCTGAACTCCCGTCGACCAGCAGCCCGTTCGCCGGGCGATCGGCCCCCGTCCCCCGGATCTCGCGCGCCGGGTTTCGCCGCAGCGCGAAGCAGCTCCAAAAAGATGCCGGACCTGTGGCTTTCAGCCGAGCCCATAGCTTTGCGAGCGGGCGATCTCCGGCGTCCCCCTCCGCGAGGCAGGCCGGCCGGTCGGCCCTGGCGATGCCGTTACCGAAGAACATCCGGCAAGGAATCGACCCCGCGCCCCTCCATGGGTGAGAATTTGGCGGTGCGCACCCAGTTCACTGCCGAGCTCATCGCGTTGACGAATGATCTGACGCTGATGTGCACGCTCGCCCACGACGCCGTCGAGCGTGTCACCGACGCGCTCGTCGACGCCGATCTCACCGCGACCTACGAGGTCTTCGCGCTCGACGAGCAGCTGCAGAAGATGTACGGCGCGTGCGAGGCGCGCACCGTGGTGCTGCTCGCATTACAGGCGCCGGTGGCCCGCGACCTGCGGCACGTGGTGACGGCGATCCAGATCGCCGGTGAACTGTCCCGCATCGGCCGGCTCGCCAGCCGCGTCGCCGACAAGGTGTACCAGAGTCATCCCGGACACGCGGCGGAGCAACCGATCCTGGACATCCTCGCCGCGATGGGCAAGCTGGCGGCCGAGCGCACGGCGCTGGCCGGGCAAGCGGTCGCGGGCCGCCACCCGCTGCCGGAGGAGGAGACACCCGCCGGTCGCCCGATGGAAACGCTGCACCAGCAGCTGCATTCCGCGCTGCGCGACCCGGCGACCCAGCCGTCCACCGAGGTAGCGATCGATATCGCCCTGCTGGGACATCACCTGGAACGCTGCGTCGACCACACGGCGCGCATCGAGCGGCTCATCCGCTTCCTCGACACCGGCGTGCCACCGACCGCCCAGCCCAGCGACGACGAATAAGCCGCGTCCTACAGTGGAACCGTGCTGTTCGACCCCGCGGCGGGGGCACTGATCTCGGACGGCGGATTGGCCACCGAGCTGGAGGCCCGCGGCCACGACCTGTCCGGCGCGTTGTGGTCGGCGCGCCTGCTCGTGGACGAACCCGCCGCGATCGAGGCGGTGCACGCCGCCTATTTCCGCGCGGGCGCCGACATCGCGACCACCGCGACCTATCAGGCTTCCCTCGATGGTTTCGCCGCGCGGGGGCTGACCAGGACGGAATCGGTACGGCTGTGGCAGCGCGGCGTGGCGCTGGCCCGCGCGGCGCGCGATGCCCGCGCCGGCGATGGGCGGCGCCGGTGGGTCGCCGCCTCGATCGGCCCGTACGGCGCCGCGCGCGCCGACGGATCGGAATATCGTGGCCGCTACGGCCGCACCGTGGCCGAACTGCGAGCATGGCATCGGCCGCGTATGGAGGTGCTCGCCGAGGCGGGCGCGGACCTGCTGGCCGTGGAGACCGTTCCCGATATCGACGAGGCCGAGGCCCTCGTGGACTTGGTGAACGAGTTCGGGGTGCCCGCATGGCTCAGCTACACCATCGACGGCGACCGCACGCGTGCCGGTCAACCGCTCGCCGATGCCTTCGCGGTGGCCGCGGACTCGGCCTCGATCGTCGCGATCGGCGTGAACTGTTGCGCGCCCGCCGATGTCTCGGCCGCGGTGGAACTCGCCGCCCGCACCGGAAAACCCGTGGTCGTCTACCCCAACAGCGGCGAAGGCTGGGATGCGGCGCGCCGGCGCTGGACCGGTCCCCCACAGTTCAGGCCGGGGCAAGCCCGCGAGTGGTACGCGCGGGGCGCGCGGATCATCGGCGGATGCTGCCGTGTCGGCCCCGCCGACATCGCCCATCTCGCAAGGGATCTACGAGGAACTTCTCTCTTCGCCACCCGGACCGCCACCGGCTCGTCCGGCCCTGGAGCGCCCGGCTGAGCGATTCGGCCGCGACGCGAGCCGCCGTTCGGGTCATGTCTGCTCGAGCATGGGAAAACGACCGGAACCGAGCAGCCCCGCGATCGCGTCCATCTTCGCTTGCGGCGCGGCGTAGTCCGGATGAGCACGCAGCACCGACGCCGCGTCGTGCAACCGGATCATCTGCCGTTCGGCCTCGGCCGCGGTACGACCGCCCGCGCTGACCGGATGGCGCGCGTACACCGGGCGGCGCGGGTCGACCCGTCCCGAGGCGAGCGCTCGGTCCACCCGGCGCGAGCAGCGGCAGAACGCCGCGGGATCGACCAGGCCGCAGGTCGCGTTCAGGAAGTTCCCGAGCCGTTTCTTGGCTCGCTGCAACCGCTTTCGATAGGCGGCCGGGGTGACCTCGAGGATCCAGGCGGCCTCGGCGGAACTCAGTTCGAACACCTCACCGAGCACGAAGGCGATCCGTTCGTCGCGGGCCAGGCATTGCAACATGCCCTGGCTACAGGTGAGCCGCACCTCGGCGGTCAGCAGCACCGCTTCCGGCCCGCGGTGATCCGCCTCCGACAATCCGTCGGCCAGCCCGTCCCGGAAGGAGTCCAAGCTCAGTTGCGCGGCCTCCTGCGGGGATTGCCGCCGCAGATTCAGCAGGTGATTGACGCCGATGCGATAGGCCCAGGTGAGCAGTTTCGCCTCGGCGCGCCAGCTGTGCAGATGGTCGAGGACCCGCACCATGATCTCCTGCGTCGCGTCCTCGGCCTCCGCGGGCCGCCACACCATGCGCAGGGCCAGCCGATAGAGCGGGTCCTGCAGCAGGCGCACCACCTGGGCGATGGCGTCCCGGTCGCCCGCGACCGCGCGGGCGACCATGGCCTTTTCTTCCGCCGCGACCCGGTCGTGCTCGGTGCTCATCCGGCCATCATTCGGCTTGCGTCGCGGTCGGCGCAAGCACGCCCCGGTCACACCGGGCACGAGGTCACGAGCGAGCGGCCGCACCGATCAGGGCGTGCCGGTCGAGCCACTGCGCGACCGCCCGGCCGATCTCGTCCGGCCGGTCCTCCGGCGCGTGGTGGCCCGCCGGGCCGATCGGCGCGACCTCGGCGCTCGCGAAGGTGCTCGCGGCCCAGTCGATCGCCTCCGCCGCACCCAATCCGACGCCGTTCTCCAGGGCCATCAGCAATTTCGGCACCTCGGGTGTGGCGGCCGCCCACGCGCCGTAGTTCCGCACCAGCTCGACGACGTCGGCGGGCTCGCCGTCCAGCGGGAACTCACGCGGCCACACCAGCAGCGGCTTGCGTGTGGCCGGGGTGGGGTACGGCGCCCGGTACACGTCGTGATCCTCGGCGGCCAGGTCGGCGATGCCCTTCGGCAGGTTGAACTCGATGAAGGTGTTCTCCTCCAGAATCATCCGCTCGCCTTCCGGGGAGCGGAACTTGCGGAACAGCTCGGCGCCGAGCGCAGGCAGTTCGTCCCAGCGCATCGGGCGCAAGAAGGTCTCGATCAGCGCGATGCCGCGCACCCGGCCGGGATGCCGCGCGGCCCAGTCGATGCCCAGCGCGCCGCCCCAGTCGTGCCCGACCAGCACCACCTCGTCCAGGCCGAGCGCGTCGAACCAGGCGTCCAGGTAGGCGGCGTGGTCGGTGAAGCGGTAGCCGCTGTCCGGCTTGCCGGATTCCCCCATCCCGATCAGGTCCGGCGCCAGCGCCCTGGTTCGATCGGCGACGTGCGGGATCACGTTGCGCCACAGGTAGGACGAGGTCGGATTGCCGTGCAGGAACACCACCGGGGTGTCCCCCACTCCGGTGTCGCGGTAGTTGATGAAGGAGTCGAGAACGTCGACGGTCGGCATGATGTGGTCCTTTCAGGTCGGGCTTGCTTGCCCACACCCGTTTCGACACAGGATTTGCTTGCCTGTGACCGGACATGAAGTGATCATCGTCACACGCACGGCCGGCCGGACGGCGACGGCGCCACACCGCACCGCCATCTCATGCCCACCTCGGTACTCATGCAGTAGATGCATGGCCGAAACTGAAGATCGGCTGAGAAATATTTCGATCCTTCACAACGAACTTGCCAATCGCCACGCGTACTATCTACTGTCTTGATACGTAGGAACAAGTGAGATCGAGATGGAGCGGATGCGTGCTGGCGCCCTACCCGGGTAGGGACTTCCCTGGTCACCCCCCTGATCCCGATCACCCCTGATCGTCACGAGTGAGTCCGGAGCAGGCGCGGCTCGACACCTCGGGACCTCCCCCTCATCAGCCCCGTGGTGTCGTACCAGTGCGGTTTTCGGAGTGGACAACCATCCGCACAACCGCGCGGCTCCCCAGGTCTCCTCGTGATAGACCGCCCCCGAATCGGCGCCGGCACGGCGATTCGGGGGCGGGCCCACTCCTGCCCGATCGCTCCGGCGCATCGCCCGTTAACGGTCGGCTGTGCCGAATCTCATACGCGCCGTTGGGTTGCGCGAACCCTGCCACTGGATACCTTGTCGCCGGTTACAGTTTCAAGTGGGTTCGGCGTTAGGAAGTTCGATGAAGTCCACAACGCGGCGGCTGGCTCTGATCGGCATCATGGTGGCGACTTCCATCGGACTGATCTCCTGCTCCTCGGTTCACCCCAGCCAGTCGACGGCGGCGGGATGCGGTTCGGGCGGCCGGGCGTGCGCCGATGCCGCCGCCCCGATTCCCGGCCGCGACGCTCTCGCCCTGCTCAACTCCCTGCGCGTGGCGGAGCGCGCGCCCAAAACCGGCTACAGCAGGGACGAATTCGGGCCGCCCTGGACCGACAACGTCTCGGTGCCCGGCGGCGGCAACGGCTGCGACACCCGCAACGACATCCTCCAGCGCGACATGACCGACGTGACCTTCAAGTCGGGCAAGTGCATCGTCGCCACCGGAACGCTCGCCGACCCGTACACCGGCAAGACCATCGCCTTCAAGCGCGGCACGAAGTCCTCCGACGACGTGCAGATCGATCACGTCGTCGCGCTGTCGGACGCTTGGCAGAAAGGCGCACAGCAGCTTTCCGCCGAACGCCGCCGCGACCTGGCCAACGACCCGCTGAACCTGCAGGCCGTCGACGGCCCGACCAACCAGTCCAAGAGCGACTCCGACGCGGCCGAATGGCTGCCGCCGAGCAAGGGCTACCACTGCGCCTACCTGACCAGGCAGATCCAGGTTAAGGCGGCCTACCAGCTCTGGGTCACCCCGGCCGAGAAGGACGCCATGGTGCGGATCCTGACCGCCTGCCCCTGAGCCCTAGGGAATCTCGATCACCACCTTCCCGAACGGGTCACCGGTGCGGAGATACCGGTAGGCCGCCTCGGCTTCCTCGAACGCGAACACCCGGTCGATGACGGGACGCATCCGATGGACGGCGATCGCTCGGTTCATCGCCTCGAAATCCGTTCGGCTGCCCACCGCGATGCGGCGGATCGACAGATACGACGCCCCGAATGGATTGCCCGCGGGCGGATCGGTGGCGGGCATCGCGCCGATCATCGTGATCCGCGCGTTGTACGCGCCCGACCGCACGGATCTCGCCAGTGTCGGCATGCCCACCGCGTCGAGGACGTGGTCGGCGCCATCACCGCCGGTGCGGTCCAGCACGACGCTTTCCCACTCCGGGGTCCGGCTGCGATCGATCACCTCGTCGGCTCCGAGCGCGCGTAACCGCTCGGCTTTGCGATCGTTCGAGGTGATCGAGATGATCCTGGCGCCGTGCATTTTCGCGTGCTGTACGCCGAAAAGCGCCACCGATCCGCTGCCGACGGTCAAAACTGTCTCGCCCGGCCGCACCGGCAACGGCGTGCTCAGCGCGGCCCACGCCACCACCCCGGCGCAGGTCAGCGTCGCGGCTTCCGAGTCCGTGAGGTGACCGGGCACGTGCACCACCGAATCCTCCTCCAGCACGGCATAAGTGGCGAGCATGCCGGGATAGGTGGCGCCGTACTGCTCGACGACGTGCGACTGACGCTGCGGACCGTCGACCCAGCGGACGAAGTAGGTGGCGGTCACCCGGTCGCCCACCGCGGCGCGGGTCACGTCGTCGCCCACGGCGATCACCTCGCCGACGCCGTCGCTGAGCGGGACGACGCCGGGGGTGGCGGGCAGTGGGTACGTACCGTCCACCAGCATCAGATCGCGACGATTCAGCGACGCCGCCCGCACCCGGATCACCACCTGCCGTGGGCCGGGCACCGGCATCTCCTGCGGGGCGGCGGTCAGCGCGCCCGCGCCGCGCGAGGGGTCGAGATGGTAGGCGACGGCTTGCCTCATGCGACGCCGATGTACTGGTGATCCCACCGGATCCGGCCGTCGTCGTCGAGGGCGATGACGTCGTATCCGCCGCCCACCACGGCGCCGTCGGCCTTCGTCACCATGTGCCAGGTCAGGCCGATCAGGTTCACCGAGAGGCGCACCGCCTGCCGCTGCGCCACGAACACGTGCTCGCCTGGAGCGACGAACTCGTCGTACGCCCGGTCGACGCGGCGGTCCAGCGCTTCATAGCCACGGATCTCCACGGTCGGGATCGGGAAGGACAGCGCGGCCAACGCTTCCCGCATACCCTGCGGCGGATCCACCAGGACCTGGGCGCCGTCCTCGGACCACAGCTGCCTGATCCGCTTGCGCCTGGCTTCGGCGTCGGGCTCGTTCCACAACGCGATGTACCGTTCGGCGAATCGCGAGAGTTCCTGCTCATCGAATTCGTTGCTCATGCGGCAGAGTTTTGCCGCCGTTCGAAGTCCGCGCGATTCCCCGCAGGGTATGGCGAGCCCGCTGCCCGCCCGCCGATACTGCTGTTATGACAACGGCGATCGAGTCCACCGGGTTCGCCCGGCAGCTCAAGCATTGGCGGACGCTGCGCCGGGTCAGCCAACTCGACCTCGCGATCCGCGCCGACACCACGCAGCGTCATCTGAGCTTCCTGGAGCAGGGCCGCTCGCGCCCCGGCCGCACCATGGTGGTGCGGCTGGCCGAATCACTGGAGCTGTCCCTGCGCGAACGCAACGGACTGCTGCTGGCCGCGGGATACGCGCCGATCTTCCCCGAATCGGAACTCGACACCGCGGAACTGGCACCGGTGCTGGAGGCGTTACGCGCCATTCTGGACGGCCATCTGCCCTACCCGGCGCTGGTCGTGCGGCCCTACGGCATCCTGCTCGCCGCCAACGCGGCCTTCGACGTGCTCACCGAGGACGCGGCGCCCTGGCTGCTGGAACCACCGGTCAACGTGCTGCGGCTCGCGCTGCATCCGGACGGCTTGGCCGCCCGCGTGGTCAACCTGCCCGAATGGGGAAGGCACGTCACCGAAGCGCTGCGCAACCGGATGGCCCGCAGCCCCGATCCCGTCCTCGACGAGCTGATCGACGAGCTGGAGACCTATCTGCCGTCCATCGAGCCGGGGCCGGGGCATCTGGGTTTCGCGGTGCCATTGCGCCTGCGCTGCGCCGAAGGGGAATTGCGTTTGATCACCACGCTCACCTCGTTCGCCACCGCGGTGGACGTCACGCTCGCCGAGCTGCAACTGGAGGCGTTTCTGCCCGGCGACGAGCAGACCACGCGAATTCTGCGTGAGCGCGCGGCACGACGCTGATCGGGGCTATCGCGCCCGCCACGACCAGCCGGGGCTGGACCGGATCGACATGCGGGCGAGGTGGCGCCCAGGAACCGTGTCGATCCGGCGGTCCGATTCCCGCCGCCGAATCGCCGCTCACTCGAGGATCAGTCCCGCAGGTCGGCCCAGCGGGACTTCACCGTCGACTCACACCGCCGCGAGTTCGTGCTCGGCCGGTGCGTCCCAATCGATCCGGTAGCGCTGTTCGGGTCCCATGGTCTTCTCCGGTTTCATCACGGTCTTGGCCATCAGCGGCATGAGCAGCGGCATGAATTTGCGTCCCACCGGCCCCGGCGTCTTGCTGTGGTTGATCTTTGCCGCGCGGGCCGCGACGCCTTCCACACGCTCGCGCCGCAGCCGCTCGTACACCGCGAACGCCTCCGGAGCGGGCAGATCGCGCAGGCACCTGGCCAGCTGCACACCGCTCTCGATCGCCAGCGACGCGCCCTGGCCGGAACTGTTGGACGGGGCGTGCACGGCATCGCCGACCAGCACCATGCGTCCGCGATGCCAGTGCGGCACCGGCGGCATGATGTGCAGCGCGCCCACCACCTCCAGCTGGTCCTCGGTGGTGCGGCGAGTGAGTTCGCCGCCGGGGCTGTCGTCGCGGTAGGTCTCGCGCAGGATCTTCAACCAGTGCGCGTTCGGTACCGCCCGCGCCGCGGTGAGCGAGAGGTACTCCTTGTGCGGCAGGTTCGCTCCCCAGGCCACCCGCCCGTCGCCGAGCGGCCAGTACAGGTAGTACGCCCGCTTGCCGAACGCGAAGGTCATGGTGTCGGCCGGGATCTCGGCGTCGCACTCGGTGGTCGCGCCGAAGCCGAGCATGCCGGTGTAGCCGGGCCCGGGGGCGTTCGGGTCGATCAGCGTGCGCACCCGCGAGCGGATGCCGTCCGCGCCGATCAGCACGTCGGCGGTGGCCGTGCTGCCGTCGGCGAACCGGGCGGTGCTGCCGGATTCGTCCTCGTGCACGTCGACCAGGCGCTTGTCGTACTCGAACGGCACCCCCGCCGCGATCGCGTGCCGGTGCAGCGCTCGATGCAACTCGCTGCGGTCGACCACTTGCAGCGGCGGCACATCGGAGAGGCCCGGCAGTGCCAGCACCTTGTCTCCTACTGCCATGTTCATCTTCGTGACCGGCAGCGCGATCTCGCGGACCGGATCGCCCGCTCCGATGATGTCGAGGGCGGCGATGCCGTTGGGCGCCAGCGCGAGTCCGCTGCCGATGCCGTAGGAAGGGCCGGGGTAGGCCTCGTAGACGCGGGCTTCGATGCCCGCCTTGCGCAGGGCCGTCGCGACGACGGGGCCTGCGATGCCGCCACCGATCACCAGGGCGGTACGTGTTGTGGACATGGGTGTCTCCAGGATTCGTGCGATACGGGTTTCGGTTCCCGGACCGACCCACGCGCCACCCACCCGGTTATCCTGTGGTTGCCAGCCTTGTAGCCGGGTGCGCGTTCGCGGGCGCGGTTCGAGACTGTTCGATCGGGCCCGGCGGCGGTGTTGCCGCACCACGCCGGGTCCGGTTTCGGCTAGTTCTCGGTCATCCCCCTCTCCACCAGCTCGGTGACCTCCGACGGCAGCGCGCCGCGCTCGTGCCACTCACGCCATTGCGCCAGTCCGGGGAAGGTGCCCTCGGTCAGCTCGTCACGCAGCGAACGTGTCCACGCCGCCTCGGCTTCCAGCATCGCCAGCCCGAACTCGGACTCGATGACGAACAGCCGCGGCAGCGCGCTCGCGAGTTCGCCGAGTTCGCGGCGAACCGTCCCGATGGTCTGTTCGAGCGCTTCGAGACGGCTACCGAGCAGTTCGACCACCTCGGCGGGCGGAAGCACCGCGAGAACGGACAGACCCGCGACGAACCGGTGATGTTCCGGTTCCGGAGTCGCCAGCAGCTCCCTGGTCCAATCGGCCATCTCGGCGCGGCCCGCGTCGGTGATCCGGTAGATCACCCGCTCCGGTCGCGCGCCCGCCCGCTCGCTGCCGACCACCTCGAGGAAGCCGACCTTGGCCATGTTTTGCACGACCGTGTAGAGCGAACCCCACTTGATCGCCATGTCGTGGTCTTTGCCCCGGTCGCGCAGGGTCTGCGCGATCTCGTACCGGTGCATCGGGCGTTCGATGATCACCGACAGCACCGCGAGCGCCAGCAGGTTGTCGACCTTGCGTTTCTTCATCGCGGCACCTCCTCATTACTCGTGTACGAATATACGTCGACGAGTAATAAGCCGCAAGCGGTTCAGGCGGGCACCGTCTGCTGCTCGCGCGCCTGCTCTTCGAGCAACTTCGTGGCGATGTTCGTCAACGCCTGGTCCAGCAGCGCCCGATCGGCGGGATCGGCTTCGTTCCAGTCGTCGAGCCTGCCGTCGAGCCAGCGCCGCCAGGCCGCCTTACATCGAGCCCACGATGAAGATCACGGCACTGACCTGGAACACCGGCTTGCGGCCGAACAGGTCACCGAGTTTGCCCGCCGGCGCCGTCGCCACAGCCTCGGCAAGCAGGTACGAGGTGACCACCCACGCCATGTGCCCGGCCCCGCCGAGGTCGGCGACGATGGTGGGCAGCGGGTGGCCACGATGGTCTGGTCCAGCGCCGCCATCAGCATGCCGAGCACGATCGTGCCGAAAATGATGTCGGTCTTGGCCCCGCCCATCGGGGCACCGGGGTCCGCGGCGACAGCAACCGAACCGGCCATCAGCCCAGTATGGGACTTCGCCGCATGGATGGATATCCAGCGACACGACAGCGAATCAGGCGGGCAGGTCCTCGGACGCCGTCTCGTCCGCCCGCTCGATCAGCGACATCGCGATCGGGACCAGCAGATCGACGAGCTCGGCCACCGTCGGACGCGGGTCGGCGAGCACCCACTCGTGCGCCAGCCCGTTGATCGCGCCGATCAAGGCGCTCACACCCCACCCCGGCGCGCCACGCACCCGCGAACCCGGAGCGACCACCGGCACCACGTGCGACTCCAGCATGGACGCCCACCCGTGCCGCCGTTCGCGACGGTGCCGCTCCATCCGGTCGCTCACCCCGACCACTTCGATGAACGCGACCTTCGCGCGGTAGGGGTCGGAGCCTATCGAGGCCAGGTAGGCCGTCACGACGGCGGTCATCGCAGCGGGCAGGTCGAAGCGGGGGTCGAGATCACTCAGCCGCCCCAGCACGGCGGCGGCGGCCTCGTCCTGGATCCGGTCATAGGCGGCGACCAGCACGTCCTCCCTGGCCTGGAACTCCTCGTAGAACTGCCGCTTGGACAAGCCCGCGGCGGCGCACACGTCGGCCAGCGAACAATCGGCGTAGCCGCGCTCGGCGAAGATCCGGGTGGCCGCGTCGAGGAACCGCTGACGCCGCTCGGCTTTCCGCTCCACGACGGCACGCCCGCCGTATTGCCTGCCCACTGTCGCCGTCACATCTCTTACCGTAGCGAAATCGCGGCGACCGCGAACCATGCCTTCCCACCGGGGCCGGAGATATCCGTTCTTGTGATCCGCGCCATGACACCGCATACTCGAGCACAGTCTGAAACCGATGGGGCTCACATATGTGGCTCGCCGAACGAAGAGGTTCTCGCATGGCCCTTTCCCGCAAGCACGCACCGAAGCTGCTCGCGGCACTCGCCGCGGTGGCCGTGGGGCTGCCCTTCCTACCGACCGGGTCCGCGGCCGCCGAGCCGCCGCCCGACGACCAGGTGATCCAGCCCGCGCTGCCGTTCCCGGTTCCCCCGCTACCGCCGGGTTTCGACCCGGCGTTCTATCGGCCGCCCGTGCAGACCTACGCCGATCTGGCTCCCGGCCGGATCATCGCCGCACGCCAGGTCAATCTGGCCAACCTGTCGCTGATCCCGCTGAACGTGGACGCCTGGCAGCTGTCCTACCGCTCCACCAACTCCCGCGGCGAGGCCATCCCCGCCGTGGCCACGGTGATCAAGCCGCGCGGCTACGTCGCCGACCGGCCGCTGTTCTCCTACCAGATCGCCGAGGACTCGACCGGCAACTACTGCATGCCGTCGTATCAGCTCCAGATGGGCAGCATCCCCGCGGCCTTGACCGGATCCACCCTGGTGGCCGCGCAGTTCCTCGAGGTGCAGGCGGCGCTGGCCCAGGGCTGGGCCGCGGTGATCCCGGATCACCAAGGACCGGACTCGGCATACGCCGCAGGGCCTTTGGCCGGCCGCATCACTCTCGACGGCATCCGCGCCGCGGAGAACTTCGCGCCGATGCAACTGTCCGGGACCCGGACCAGGGTCGGGATGATGGGCTACTCCGGCGGCGCGATCGCCACCGGCTGGGCCGCCGAGTTGAAGCGCGACTACGCGCCCGAGCTGAACGTGGTGGGCGCCGCCGAGGGCGGCATCCCCGCGGACCTGTCGGCCGCACTGCGGATGGCCAACGGCAATCTCTCCGCGGGGCTGATCTTCGCGGGCGCGCTCGGCGTCTCGCGCGAGTATCCGGAGCTGCGGAAATTCCTCGACGACAACGCGAACGGCCTGGGCAGACTCATGATCGCGGGCAAGGAGCAACTCTGCGCGAGCTACCAGGCCGCACTGTTCCCGTTCGCGGACAACCTGGGGATGCTGGCGAAGAACCCGTTCACCGACCCCGTCGTCGTCGAGGTGCTGAACAAGACGAAGCTGGGCCGAGCCGTGCCGGACATGCCGATGCTGATGTACCAAGCCAACGCCGACTGGCTGATCCCCGTCGGGCCCGTCAACGAACTGGTCGGGATTTACGCCCAGGACCCGGGCGCACGGGTCGAGTACATCCGCGACCATTTCAGTGAGCACCTCACCCTCGACCCGATCGCGGCGCCGCGCGCGCTGCTGTGGCTGAAGGACCGGTTCGCGGGTGCGCCGGTGGCCGAGGGGGTCACGATCACCGATGTGGGCTCGATGACGCTGGATCCCGCCACCTGGCAGGTGTGGGGCGATACGGTGGGCGCCGTCCTCGCGGCCGCCTTCCAGCAACCCATCGGCAGTGGCCGCTGAGAAAATCTGGTGAGAGCTCGTGTCGCGGGCATGTTCCGCGACACGAGCATCCGCGTCTGAGACGATCGATTCGAAACCCTTCCCCCGTAACTTACTCCAAAGTAAGGTTGACGCATGGCGTGGAAACCAACTGAGATCCCGGACCAGACGGGACGCACCTTTGTCATCACCGGCGCGAACGGCGGTCTCGGCGCCGTCGCCACGAAGGTCTTGGCGGCCAAGGGCGCGACCGTGATCATGGCCTGCCGCAACGCGGTCAAGGCGAAAGAGGTCGCCGGCGGCATCGACGGCGACGTCCGCGTGGCCGAACTCGACCTCGCCGATCTGGCCTCGGTGCGCAAGTTCGCCGACGCCGGTGGCGAGTTCGACGTCCTGGTCAACAACGCTGGCCTGATGAACATCCCGTTCTCGCGGACCAAGGACGGGTTCGAAACCCAGTGGGGCGTCAACCACCTCGGACACTTCGCGCTCACCGGCCTGCTGCTGGACCGGATCAAGGACCGGGTGGTCACCCTCTCCAGCATCGCGCACAAGCAGACCCCGAAGCTGTGGATCGACGACCTCGACTACGAGAACCGTCGCTACCAGCGCAATCTCGCCTACGCGCAATCCAAGTTGTGCAATCTGATGTTCGCCCGCGAATTGCAGCGCAGGCTGCGGGAATCCGGTTCGGACAAGCGCTCCTACGGTGTGCACCCCGGTGTCTCGGCCACCGACCTCTTCGCCCACACCGAGACGCCGCTCGATTACGTCTCGAAGCCGTTCATTCGTCTGATCGGACACTCACCAGCCAAGGCCGCGCACTCGACTCTGTTCGCCGCGACCATGCCCGACGCCGATCCCGAGATCTACTGGGGGCCGACCCGGCTCTTCGGAAGCCAGGGACCGGTACGGCCCTCCCCGTCCACCCGTTTGTCGCAGAACCGGGAGCTGTGGCAGCGGCTGTGGGCCGAGTCCGAGCGCAAGACCGGCGTCATCTACCCGTTCTGAGCCGGGCACAGTCCGGGGACCGGTGACCCGCGAGGCGGGCGGCTCGCCGCGGGGGCACCGGCGGACCGCTCGCTCGCAACGGCTCATCCGTGGCGAGCGGTCCTTGCATGTGCCTGTACCTGGCTCTACGGCCCGCGTAGTAGAACGGGTACCGTAGAAGCCGTGTCCGCCTCTCCCCGCCGCTCGGCACACAACCGCCCGGCCCTCATCGCGCTGGTGATCGTCGCCGCGCTGGGCTGCCTGGCGCTGGCCTGGTGGCAGTGGGAGCGGTACGAGTCCGCGAGCGGCACCGCCCAGAACCTCGGATACGCGCTGCAATGGCCCCTGTTCGCGGGGTTCGCCGTCTTCGCGTACTTCCGGTTCGTCCGGCTCGAGCGCGAGGCCGGCGCGGAGGACGACGAGTCCACCGCGGCGGCGCGGCGCGCTTCCACCGCAGCCGGGCGCGCCGCGAAACCGGTCGCGCCCACAGAGCTGCCGGCCGGTCTGCTACCCGAGCGCCCGAAGGCCGTCCGGGACGAGGATCCTGTGCTCGCCGAGTACAACCGGTACCTGGCCGCGCTGCACGCCCACGACATCGATGACCAGGTCCGCGCGGCAGGCCTGCACACCAGCGAGAGGAGCGCCGGTTGACCACCAGCGAGAATTCCACCGAGACCACCGCCGTCCCGGCCCCGGCGGGCAACGCCGCCAAGATCCGTCCGGCGCTGCTGCGCTACCGGGCGCTGGCCTGGATCACCGGACTCTGGCTGCTGCTGCTCACCGGCGAGATGATCGCCAAGTACGGCTTCGACGTGCACACCCCCAGTTGGATCGCCGTCGTGCACGGCTGGGTGTACTTCGTCTACCTCCTGGTCACCGCCGACCTCGCGGTCAAGGTCCGCTGGCCGGCCCTGCGCACCGTCGGCACCCTGCTCGCGGGCACCATCCCGCTGCTGTCGTTCTTCGTCGAGCATGTCAACGCCAAGCAGGTCAAGCAGGACTTCGGCGTCTGAACCGACCGATCGCCGCTCGCGTCAGCCTTCGGCGAGCGCCGCCAGGGCGGGCGTCAACAGAGCCAGCGCCCGCCCGCGATGCGACACCGCGTCCTTCTGCGCTGGCGTCAACTGAGCGGCCGTGACATCGCCGCCCGCGGGGATGAACAGCGGGTCATAGCCGAAACCGCCGTCTCCGACCGGCTTGCGCCCGATCGAGCCGCGCCATTCGCCGCGCACCACGGTCTCCGCGCCGCCGGGCACCACCAGCGCGCAGGTCGACACGAACCGGCCGCCGCGACGCTCGTCCGGCACGTCCGACAGTTGCGCCAGCAACAGCGCGTTGTTGGCCGCGTCGTCACCGTGCCTGCCGGACCAACGCGCCGACAGCACACCGGGCATCCCGTTCAACGCGTCCACCTCGATGCCGGAATCGTCGGCGACACAGGCCAACCCGGTGGCAGCGGCGCCGTCGCGGGCCTTGGCCAGCGCGTTCTCCTCGAACGTCGCGCCGGTCTCGGGCGCCTCGTCGTACGGGGGAACGTCGTCCAATCCGAGGATCTCGATCCCGACGACACCCGCCTCGTCGAGGATGCGGCGCAGTTCGTTCAGTTTCTTGGCGTTGCGGCTGGCCACCAGCAGACGGCGGGTCATCACTTCTTCTTCGCCTCGGCGGGCTCCGGCAGCACGCCGGGATACGGCAGCGCCAGCGCCTCCTTCTGCACGACGAACAACTGCTCGCAGCCCGCCAGCGCGGCGTCCAGCAGCTTGTCCAGCGTCGAGCGTGGGAAAGTGGCGCCCTCGCCGGTGCCTTGGATCTCCACCAGCGTTCCGGTGTCGGTCGCCACGACGTTCATGTCCACCTCGGCGCGCGAATCCTCCTCGTACGGCAGATCCAGCCGCACCCGGCCGTCGACCACGCCGACGCTCACCGCGGCGATCGCGCACGAGATCGGCTGCGGGTCGGCCAGCGCGCCCGCCGCGCCGAGATAGGTCACGGCATCCGACAGCGCCACATAGGCGCCGGTGATGGCGGCCGTCCTGGTACCGCCGTCGGCCTGGAGCACATCGCAGTCGATCGCGATGGTGTTCTCGCCGATCGCGGCGAGGTCGATGCAGGCGCGCAGCGACCGGCCGACCAAGCGGCTGATCTCCTGGGTGCGTCCGCCGATGCGGCCCTTCACCGATTCCCGCCCACTGCGGGTGTGCGTCGCGGCGGGCAGCATCGCGTACTCGGCGGTGAGCCAGCCCAATCCGGAGTCGCGTCGCCACGGCGGCACCCCCTCGGTGACGCTCGCGGTGCACATCACCCGCGTCTGCCCGAACTCCACCAGCACCGAACCAGCTGGGTGCGTGGTGAAACCACGGGTGATCCGGACCTCGCGGAGCTCATCGTCCGCCCTGCCATCGGCTCGTCTCGACACGGCCACAGCCTACTGTGTTGGATTTGCCGCGACTTCGTCGCGGCGTGTTCGCGGCCCCTTCATGGCTGTGCTGGTTTTTCCAGCGCCTTCGGCACTGGGTGTTCGCATGCTCGGTCTCGCTTCGCTCGAAACCGGGAGTTGAGGTGCGCTGGGCGCGTCGGGAACGACGGTTGTGATCCGGTGTTCGGCGATCACGCCACGGCGATGTTGTGACGGTCGTTGCCAAGGGGCAACCGCGCAGTGGCAACCCTCTGAGCCACCCAATCGGAGCGGGGGTGCTGCTCCGGGCACACCCTGACGCGGGCGTATCGGCCGCATAGCCGAGCGGAGCTACAGCCTTCAGCGGCAGTTATGTGCGTCGAGGAGACCTACTGGTCTGCCCCGCCCTGACTCGGGTTCGGTCAGATATCGAAGGTTTCGCCCGGGGCGACCGCGTGTACGGGGCCGGTGAACTGGGCTTTCGCCTCGGCGATCACGTCCTCGCGTGAGGTCCACGGGGGGATGTGGGTGAGCAGGAGTTCCTTCACGCCTGCCTCGGCGGCGATCTGGCCTGCCTCGGTGCCCGAAAGGTGAATGCCGGGGGGACGATTCGCCGGGTCGTGGGTCCAGGAGGCCTCCGCCATCAGGACGTCGGCGCCCTGCGCGAGTTCGTGGACCTGGGGGCACAGCGCGGTGTCGCCGGTGTAGACGAAGGTGCGTCCGCTCGCGGTGACGAACCGGAGGCCGTAGGACTCCGGAGGGTGGAACATCCGGCGCGCGGTCACGGTGTGGCCGGGGCCGAACTTGATCGGCTCGCCTTCCACCCAGGGCCGCATGTCGATCACGTCGGACCAGTCGTCGCATTCTCCGCCGACCTCGGCGGAGGCGTTGCCGATGCGCACCGAGGTGTCCGACGGGCCGCGCACGATCGCCTTCCCCTCCGGCGGAGTGGGATGGTAACGACGCCACACCAGCAAACCGGGCAGGTCCAGGCAGTGGTCGGCGTGCAGATGGGTCAGGAAGATGTCGACCTCACCGGGATCGGCGTGACGCTGCAACGCGCCGAGCACTCCCGGGCCGAAATCGATGACCGTCGGCCGCATGTCCGGGCCGGTCAGCAGGTAACCCGACGCAGGAGAGTCCGGGCCGGACACACTGCCCGAGCACCCGAGGACGGTAAGGCGCATTCCCCCATGCTGCCACGCGGATTTCTCACTCAAGAAAGGATCCCCCACATTCTCCGGCGGGCCGCGCGCTCACCGCGGCGCCGCGCCGATTCCGGCTCGGGCTCCGCGGCGGCTTCGTCGTGCATCTCCAGAGAGTACCCAGCCGGCCAGCAATCCACTCAACGCGCCGAATAGATGCCCCTGCCAAGAGATTCCGGACTGTCCGGGCAGCACACCCCACAGCAGCGACCCGTAGAGGACGAGCACGACGAGACCGAGCACGATCTGCCCTATGTTGCGGGCGAACCAGCCGCGGGAGATGAGGAAGGTCAACCACCCGAATACCAGCGAGGACGCGCCGAGATGCACACTGCCGGTAGCTCCGGTGAGCCAGACGCCCAGCCCCGCCAGCAGCCAGATGATCGCGGTCGCGGCCAGCCCGCGCCCGAGGCCCGCCAGCAACACGAGGAAGCCGAGCACCAGCACCGGAAGCGTGTTGCCGATCAGGTGCGGCCAGCCATGGTGCAGCAACGGGGCGAACAGGACGCCGGTCAGCCCGTCGGCACGGCGCGGCTCGATACCCGCGGAGTCGAGCCGCCCACCGAGGGCGGTATCGACGCCCTCGATCCCGTAGAGGACCCCCACGAATCCGGCGATCAGCACACCGGCCCGCAGCCACAACTGTTTGATCGCGCCGATGCCGCCGGTCGGCGGCGCGGACGGCCCCGGCGCACCGACGGGCTCACCCAGTCGCGCGCGGATCGCCGCGATCCGATCCGGGTCGAACGACGCCCCGAGTCCCGCGCCGGCCATGGCCACCTCCTCGCCGTGGCGGGGACGTGGCCCCGCCACATCGAGGGTACCGGGGGAATCAGGCCCAGAGCTGGCCGTCGAGCCGCTCTTCCGCCTCTTCGAGCGTGCCGTCGTACGCTCCGGTCGACAGGTACTTCCACCCGCCGTCGGCGACCACGAACGCGATGTCGGCGCGGGCTCCCGCCTTCGCCGCCTTACGGGCGACGCCGAGCGCGGCGTGCAGGATGGCGCCGGTGGAGATCCCGGCGAAGATGCCTTCTTCGAGCACCAGTTCGCGGGTGCGTTTCACCGCGTCGTACGGGCCGACCGAGAAACGGCTGGTCAGCACGTTCTCGTCGTACAACTCCGGGATGAATCCCTCATCGATGTTGCGCAGGCCGTAGACCAGTTCGCCGTAACGCGGCTCGGCGGCCACGATCTCGATGCCCGGCACCTTTTCTCGCAGGAAGCGGCCGGTCCCCATCAACGTGCCCGTGGTGCCCAGACCAGCGACGAAGTGGGTGATCTCGGGCAGATCGGCCAGGATCTCGGGGCCGGTCGTCTCGTAGTGCGCCGACGCGTTGGCCGGGTTGCCGTACTGGTAGAGCATCACCCAGTCCGGGTTCTCCGCCGCGATCTGCTTGGCCAGTGCCACGGCCTGGTTGGAGCCGCCCGCCGCGGGGGAATCAATGATCCGCGCCCCGAACATGGTGAGCAGCTGGCGCCGCTCCACCGAGGTGTTCTCCGGCATCACACAGATCAGCTGGTAGCCCTTGAGCTTCGCGGCCATGGCCAGCGAAATGCCGGTGTTGCCGCTGGTTGGCTCCAGAATCGTGCACCCGGGCCGCAGCAGGCCGTCGGCCTCGGCCTGCTCGATCATCCGCAGGGCGGGCCGATCCTTGATCGAGCCGGTGGGGTTGCGATCCTCCAGCTTGGCCCACAGCCGCACGTGGTTGTCACCGTCCCATCGGGGAGACAGTGTGCGCAGGCCGACCAGCGGGGTGTTGCCGAGGGTCGCGATCAGCGATTCGTAACGCGCCACGGGACGGGTCAGCCTCCGGCGACGGCGGGCAGGATCGTGACGCTGGCGTCCCGCGGCACCTCGGCCGCGAGGCCGCCGGCGAAGCGCACATCCTCGTCGTCGACGTAGATGTTGACGTAGCGGTTGAGCTTGCCGTCCTTGAGCAGGCGCTCGGCGAGCCCGGGGTGGTTGGCCTCGAGATCATCGATGAGCGCCGACAGCGTGGCGCCTTCGGCCTGCACGCGCTTCTCACCTCCGGTGAGGCCGCGCATGATGGTCGGAATGGACACGGTTACCGGCATGGGTACTCCTCGGTTTCGCGAACAGGCATCGGTCTAGTTCTCGTACGCGTCGACGATCCGCACCGGTTCCTCGGTGACCTCGCCGTCGACGATCCGGTAGCTGCGCAGCTCGTGCCGCTCGGGGTCGCGGGTGGAGATCAACACGTAGTGCGCGAACGGCTCGGAGGCGTAGGACACGTCGGTCCGGCTCGGATAGGCCTCGGTGGCGGTGTGCGAGTGGTAGATGACCACCGGCGTCTCGTCGGCGTCGTCCATCGCGCGCCACACCTTCAACTGCTCGCCGGAGTCGAAGCGGTAGAACGTGGGCGAACGCTCGGCGTTGACCATGGCGATGAAGCGCTCGGGACGATCCGAACCCTCCGGCCCCGCGATCACACCGCAGGCCTCGTCCGGGTGATCGGCGCGCGCGTGCGCCACCATCGCCTCCACGAGGTCGGCCCTGATCACCAGCACGAGTCGCACACCTTTCCACAACGCCGACCCATCGCAGTCGACAACGAGCCAGGATATTCGGGTATTCCCCCGGCGACATCGCCCGGTCCCCGGTTCGAGGCATCGCCTGTTCAGACCCCTAACAGGTCACGGTAGGCCGGGATGCCCGCCACCGAACGCGCCGAGCGGATCGCGTCGACGACGGCGCGTTCGACGCAGACCGCGGCGGCCGTGCAGATCTCGTCCAGGACGAGTAGATCGGCGGGGAAAGCGGGCGGCAGCGGCAGATCCGTGCCCTCCTCCGCGGTCCCGGTGGCGATCGCGAAGAGGGTGTCGCCGTCCAGCGGCGAATGCGCCGGACGGATCGCCCTGGCCAGCCCGTCGTGCGCGGTGGCCGCGACCCGCTTGCATCCCGCCGGATCGAGCGGGGCGTCCGTGGCCACGACGCCGATCGTGGTGTTGAGCACGGTTCCCTTCACCGGCAGCGCGTTCGCCGCCGCCAATCGCTCCGCGCTCGGTGGCCGCAGCCCGAAGAAATCGGGCCCGTCGGTGCCGCACCCCCACGGCAACCCGGTACGCGGGTCGAACACCGAGCCGACGGGATTCGCCACGATCAGCGCGGCGACGGTGATTCCCGCGGCGGCGCCTTCGCCCAGCGCAACGCTCGCGGTGCCCACCCCGCCTTTGATCGATCCCGCGCGCGCCCCGACGCCCGCGCCGACCGAACCCCGGGCGAAGTCGATGTCCGCCGCCGCCGCGGCCCGATAACCGAATTCCGCGGTCGGGCGAATGTCCCACGCGCCGACCGGAAGATCGAAGATCACCGCGCCGGGGACGATCGGCACCACCCGGCTCGGGTCGGTCGGGTCCATCACGATGCCCGCGCCGTTCTCCTCCAGCCAGCGCATCACCCCGTCGGCCGCGGCGAGGCCGAAAGCGCTGCCGCCGGTGAGCAGGATCGCGTCGATCTGGCGAACGGTGTTCATCGGATCCAGTAGATCGGTCTCGCGGGTACCCGGGCCGCCGCCGCGCACGTCGACCGCCGCCACCGCGCCGCCCGGCACCCGCACGACCGTGCAGCCCGTCGCCGCGCCGGAGCCGAGCGTCGCGTCTCGGTCGAGGACGTGGTGGTGCCCGACCAGCACTCCGGGCACGTCGGTGATCGAATTACGTTCTCCCGGTGCGGCGTTCACCATCTCTACTCCTCACGGCGCGGGACTTCCGGTCGCCTCGCGCCGATCTTCGCAGCACAGCCGGTCAGGGAGCCAGCGCTTGCAGCAGCGAGTCCTGCATCCAGGTCAGCCAGTGATACACGTCCAGGTGCGGAGCGCGCGGATCGTCGGGGTCGAGATGGTCGGGCGTGTCGGCGTCGATATCCAGCACCGTGCCGAGCGCCAGCCGGACGTCGGTGAGCGCGGTCAACCACGCGTCGGCCTGCTCGGGGGTGAGGACGATCTTGCCGCCCGCGCTCGGCACGGTGTCCAGCACGACCGACCCCGCCGCCAGCTTGGCGTCGATGATGTCGGGCTCGTGCAATCCGCGCAGGGCGCTGTTGAGATCGGCGCGTTCGGCGTCCGGCGAGCCGGGCTCGCTGCGATGGAAGTCGGGGAGGAGTCTGCGCAGCCGCGGATCCTCCGGCGGGATGGTGTTGCCGGATCGCAGTCCGGTGAGGGCGGCCAAGTCGTCGTCGGGCGCGGACTCGGCGCGCTCGTTCAGCAGCCCGGAGACCGCACCGACCAGCGACCGAAGCACATCGGCCTCACGTGCGTCCATCTCGGATCGCAGTTTGAGACCGCTCAGCGAGTTCTTCCTGCTCCACTTGCGCACGGCGTCAGGGTAGTCGTCCAGCTCAGTCGTCCCGTTGCATGGTGGCCCAGAGCCCCGCGGCGTGCAGCCGCTGGACATCGTGCTCCATCTTGTCCCGCGAACCGGACGAGACCACCGCCTTGCCCTCGTTGTGAACCTTCAGCATCAGTTCGGTCGCCTTCGCTTTGCTGTAGCCGAACAGCTTCTGGAAGATGTAGGTCACATAGTGCATGAGATTGACCGGGTCGTCCCAGACGACGGTCACCCAGGGGCGGTCCTCCGCCTCCAGGATCTCGGTGTATTCGACCGCTTCGGGTGTCGCCTGTGCCGCCGACAATGTCGCGTTCGCGGCGTCCACAACGACGTCACCCCGGACTGTGTTGCACAAGGCCATACGGTCAAGGGTACGACTCGACCCCGGATAAACACCACCCACGCAGCCCCGATTCGCGTTTCCACCAGTTCACCGAGCCGATGCCGGACACCGTGAGCCGACCGTTCTGTCTACAGTGACAGCGTGGACCTGCGTGACGGCGTCGCCAGCACGGCGCTGCTGACCGACCAGTACGAACTGACCATGCTCGCCGCGGCGCTCGCCGATGGTTCAGCGCATCGGCAGTGCACGTTCGAAGTGTTTGCTAGGCGTTTGCCGAACGGTCGTCGCTATGGCGTTGTCGGGGGTACCGGCCGGGTGCTCGACGCGCTGCGGCAGTTCCGCTTCGGCGAGGCGGAGCTGGCCGTCGCCGCCTCGTTCTCCGACCGGCGCACGCTCGACTGGCTGCGCGACTACCGGTTCACCGGCGACATCGACGGCTACGCCGAGGGCGAGCTGCACTTCCCCGGCTCCCCGATCCTGTCGGTGCGCGGCAGCTTCGCCGAATGCGTCGTCCTGGAGACGCTGATCCTGGCGATTCTCAATCACGACAGCGCGATCGCGGCCGCGGGCGCGCGGATGGTCAGCGCCGCCGGCGGCCGCAGGATGATCGAAATGGGTTCGCGGCGCGCCCACGAGCTGGCCGCCCCGGACTGCGCACGCGCTGCGTATCTGGCCGGTTTCGACGCCACCTCCAACTTGGAGGCGGTGCGTCGCTACGGGATTCCGGGCGCGGGCACCAGCGCGCACGCGTTCGTCCTGCTGCACAGCGGCCCCGACGGGGCGCACGAGGCCGAAGCGTTCCGCAGCCAGGTGCGGACGCTCGGGGTCGGGACGACACTGCTGGTGGACACCTTCGACATCACACGGGGCGTCGCGACCGCCATCGAGGTCGCGGGCACCGAACTGGGCGGCGTGCGGATCGACTCCGGCGATCTCGGCGTCCTGGCCAGGCAGGTGCGCGACCAACTCGACGCGCTCGGGGCCACCAACACCCGCATCGTGGTCTCCGGCGACCTCGACGAGTACGCCATCGCCGCGCTGCGCGCCGAGCCGGTCGACGTCTACGGCGTCGGCACCGCGCTGGTCACCGGCTCCGGCGCGCCGACCGCGGGCATGGTCTACAAGCTGGTCGAGGTCGAAGGGGTGCCGGTCGCCAAACGCAGCAGCCACAAGCAATCCCGCGGTGGCACCAAGAACGTGATCCGCCTGGCCCGCGACACCGGAACGATCGTCGAGGAGATCGTCTACCCGGCGGCCGGACCGGTGCCGCCCGCGAACGGCTTCGAAGCCAGGCAGCCGCTCGTCCCGCTGGTGCGCGGCGGTGAGCAGGTCGAGGACCTGCCCACCCTCGCCGAGAGCCGGGATCTGGTCGCGCGCGGCCTGATCAGCCTGCCGTGGGAGGGCCTCAAGCTCTCGGCGGGTGAGCCCGCCGTGGTGACCACCTTCGCCTGAGGTCAGCGCCTGCGCGGGTCGACTCGGGAGACCAGTAGCAGTCCGGCGGCGAACAGCAGCGCGAACACCACGCCGGTGATCCCGAACCACACCCAGGCCGACGGTTCGGCGGGACGGGAGCCCAGCAAGAAGAGGACCGCGAGAAACACGGTGGTGCCGGTGATCACGCTGCGGAAGAGTTTGGCAGGACTCATGAGAAGGTCTCCGAACGGAAAGGCGGCGAACCGCGCCGCCGACGAAAGGGGCACTCGGTAATCACCCCGGGCGGTGGTCGCGTTTACATCGCGAGGCGCGGAATTCCCGCGAGTCGGGCGAACGAGCGTGCGACCGCGCGGCAGAATCTGAAACAGTCATTCAGCACACCGCGGGAGGTCACCATGACCCGGGCACTGATCATCGTCGACGTCCAGAACGATTTCTGCGAGGGCGGTTCACTCGCGGTCACCGGCGGAGCCGCCGTGGCGGCCCGGATCAGCGAGTACCTCACGGCGGCGAAGTACGGCGCGATCATCGCGACCCGGGACTATCACGTCGATCCCGGCGCGCACTTCTCCGACGCGCCCGACTACGTCGACACCTGGCCGCCGCACTGCCTGGTCGGCACGCCGGGCGCCGATTTCCACCCGGCGCTGGCCACCGGAGACGTCCAGGCGATCTTCTCCAAGGGCGAGTACTCGGCGGCCTACTCCGGGTTCGAGGGCACGACCGAGGACGGCACCGGGCTGGCCGACTGGCTGCGCGAGCGCGGCGTCGACGCGGTCGACGTGGTCGGCATCGCGACCGACCATTGTGTGCGCGCCACCGCGCTGGACGCGCGCATCGAGGGTTTCGACACCCGCGTCCTGCTCGACCTCACCGCGGGTGTCGCCCCCGATACGGTCGCCGCCGCGCTGGACCGCATGCGCGGGGCGGGCGTCGACCTGGAGGGGAGCGTCAACCGGTAGACCGCCCGGTCTCGGCGACCGTCCTGCCCTGTCGGAGGCGACGAGTAGGCTGCTCGCGTGCCCGAACTCCCGCCCGTTTCCGACCTTTTGGCCACCGCAGTGCAGGCGCTCGGCGGCAAGGAGCGCGCCGGGCAGACGACGATGGCCGCCGCGGTCGACCACGCGATCGATACCAAGGAACACCTCGCGGTGCAGGCCGGGACGGGCACCGGTAAGTCGCTGGCGTATCTGGTGCCGAGCCTGCGCCACGCCGTGCGCACCGGCCGCACCGTGGTGGTCTCCACCGCGACGATCGCGCTGCAGCGGCAGCTGGTCGACCGCGATCTCCCCCGGCTGGCCGACGCGCTGAGCGCGCCGCTGGGGCGCACGCCGAAGTTCGCGATCCTCAAGGGGCGCAACAACTACCTGTGCTTGAACAAGATCAACAGCGCGATTCCCGACGAGCCCGCCGAGGCGGAGCTGTTCGACGCGTTCGCGATCTCCCGCCTCGGCCGCGAAGTGCAACGGCTCAACGAGTGGACCTCCGACACGGAGACCGGTGACCGCGACGAACTCGCCCCCGGGGTGAGCGATCGCGCCTGGCGGCAGGTCAGCGTGTCGTCGCGGGAGTGCCTCGGCAAGTCACGCTGCTCCTTCGGCCAGGATTGCTTCGCCGAGCGGGCCAGGACCGAGTCGGCGCAGGCCGATGTGGTGGTGACCAACCACGCGCTGCTGGCCATCGACGCGATCAGCGGCATCCAGGTGCTGCCCGAGCACGACGTGGTGGTCATCGACGAGGCGCACGAGCTGGTCGACCGGGTCACCGGCGTGGCCACCGCCGAACTGGCCTCCGCCGCGATCAGCGCGGCGGCCCGGCGCTGCGCCAAGCTCATCGATGAGCGGGAGGTGGACCGCCTGGAGGGCGCCGCCGAGGCCTGGCACACCGTGCTGGACGAGCTGCCCGCCGCCCGGTGGGACACCCTGCCCGACGGCGTCGCCCCGGTGCTGGCCCTGATCCGCGATGCCGCCTGGAACGCGCGCACCGCGCTCGCGCCGCCGGGTAGCACCACCGCGCAGGGCGATCCGGAGACCTCCGCCGCCCGCACCATGGCAGTGGCCGCGCTGGACGAGGTGCACGACAGCGCGGTCCGCGCGCTGACGGCGTTCGACGAGCCCGATCCCGCCGCGCGCCGGGACGTCATCTGGCTGGCCGCCGACGAGATCCGCGGCGTGGTGCGCCGCTCGCTGCGGATGGCGCCGCTGTCGGTGGGCGGGCTGCTGCGCAGCAGGCTCTTCGGCACCGCGACCGTCGTGCTGACCTCCGCCACGTTGCAGATCGGCGGTTCCTTCGACGGCCTGGCGGTGACGTGGGGCCTGCCCGCGCAGTCGGGCAGTCGCACCGATCCGGCCACCGCGAACGGGGCCCAGCCGCCAGCGGACACCGAGACCGTGCGCTGGAGCTCGCTCGATGTCGGCTCACCGTTCGACCACGCCAAGTCCGGCATTCTCTACGTCGCCAAGCACCTGCCCGCGCCGGGCCGCGACGGGCTCGCACCGGCCTACCTGGACGAGATCGAGCGGCTCATCACCGCGGCGGGCGGGCGCACCCTCGGCTTGTTCTCCTCGATGCGCGCCGCCCGCGCGGCCACCGACGCGCTGCGCCCACGGTTGCAGACCCCGGTGTTGTGCCAGGGCGACGACTCGACGGGCGCGTTGGTCCGCAAATTCGCCGACGACCCGGAGACTTCGCTGTTCGGCACGCTGTCGCTGTGGCAGGGCGTCGACGTGCCCGGACCGTCGCTGAGCCTGGTGATCCTCGACCGCATCCCCTTCCCCCGGCCGGACGATCCGCTGCTGGCGGCCCGGCAGCGTGCCGTGGAGATGCGGGGCGGAAACGGGTTCATGACGGTAGCCGCCAGCCACGCGGCTCTGCTGCTCGCGCAGGGCACCGGACGCCTGCTGCGCAGCGTCGACGATCGCGGCGTGGTCGCCATCCTCGATTCCCGCCTCGCCACCGCCCGCTATGGCGGCTACCTGCGCGCGTCGCTGCCGCCGTACTGGGAGACGGCCGACCCGGAGGTCGTGGTCAAGGCCTTGCGGCGGCTGTCCGCCGCCGCGACGGTGTGATATGTGATATCGGCCGCGGCGCGGCGACCGAGGTCACCGCGCCGCTGATCCGGCTGTGCCGGAGATTCAGAGAGCCCACTTCAGGATCAGCGTGAGCGCGCCCGTCACGACCGCGAGAATCAGCGCGCCGACTCCCCACGCGAATCCGTGACGTCCCCACGGACGCCCGGCGTCCAACGAGAACTTGCCGGGCCCGGTGAAGGGCAGCGCAGCACCGACCACCGCGAACAGCAGACCCATTTCGTAACCACCCAGCAGACCACCGGCCCAGGTGGCGTTGATGGCGTTGATCATCGTGCCCACCACGATCGCACCGGCCAGCGGCGTCAGCAGTCCGAGCAGCAGGAGCAGGCCACCACCGAGTTCGCTCAGGCCCGCCAGGGTGCCGAACACCCTGCCCGGGTTGTAGCCCATCTGCTCGAAGCCGTCGGCATTGGCCTGCAGGCCCGGGCCGCCCCACCAGCCGAAGAGTTTCTGCGCTCCGTGTGCCGCGAGCAAACCGCCGAAGACGACTCGCACGATCAGCAGGCCGATGTCGGTGGCGACGCCGTCCAACTCGGTGCGGGTGCCGGTTCTGTCGAGTACGGATCTCATGGTCATGCTGGTCCTCATCCCTGTGCTGCCGTTCGGGGCACGATCGTTAGCTCGGCGAATAAACGGACTACGGTCCGATTCTCGCACGAAGGAGCCAACTACCCAACCTTTCGGTGTATTCCACGTCCGGGTGGGAAGGACGGTTCAGCGCGCAAGCGAGCGGAGGGTTACTCCGCGAGGAAGAAGAAGTAGCCGAGGAACACCAGCATCAACGCCCACATCGCCGGGTGCACGTCCTTGATCCGGCCCTTGGCCGCCATGACCACCGGATACAGCAGCATGCCCATGGCAAGGCCGTTGGCGATGGAGTACGTCAGCGGCATCATCACGACGGTGACGAACGCGGGCACCGAGTATTCGAGACGGTTCCAGTCGATCTGGCCGAGCGCGCGGGCCATCAGGATGCCGACCACGATGAGCGCGGGCGCGGTCACCTCACCCGAGCCCGCGACCACCGCGAAGATCGGATAGCAGAACATCGCGACGAGGAACCAGCCCGCGGTGGTGACGGCGGTCAGCCCGGTCCGGCCGCCCGCCGAGACGCCCGCGGTCGATTCCACATAGGCGGTCGTGGTCGAGGTGCCGATGACCGCGCCTGCCATGGTGCCCACCGAGTCCGCCGCCAGCGCGCTCGCGGCACGCGGCAGTTTGCCCTTGTCGTCCAGCAGGCCCGCCTGGTTCGCGACGCCGATCAGGGTGCCCGACGCGTCGAAGAAGTCGACGAACAGCATGGTCAGCACCACCACGGCCATCTGGCCGGTGAACGCGTCGGGCAGATGGACGATCGCCTGACCGAAGGTGTGCTCGAGCCCCTGTGGCGCGGCGAAGACGCCCTTGGGCAGATCGACCAAGCCGCTCACGATGCCGACGATCGTGGTCAGCACGATGCCGTAGAGCACCGCGCCGTGCCAGCCCCGCACCAGGAACACCACGGTCACCAGCAGGCCGAACAGCGCGAGCAGCGTGGTGCCCTTGGTGAAGTCGCCCAGCGTGACCAGCGTCGCCTCGCTGTTCACCACGATCCCGGCGTTCTTCAGGCCGAGGAAGGCCACGAACAACCCGATACCGGCGCCGACGGCGAGCTTCAGCTGCATCGGGATCGCGTTGAGGATGCGTTCGCGCACCTTGGTCACGGCGAGGACGAAGAAGATGACGCCGGACAGGAACGTGCCCGACAGCGCCACCTGCCACGGAATCCCCATCTCGAGCACCACCGTGTACGCGAAGAACGCGTTGAGTCCCATACCCGGTGCGAGCGCGATCGGATACCGGGCCCACAGCCCCATGACCAGCGTGCCGAACACCGCCGCGACGGCGGTGGCGGTGAACACCGCCTGCATCGGGATGCCCTTGTCGCCCAGAGCGCCCTGATCGCCGAGCACCGCTGGATTCACCGCGAGGACATACGACATGGCCAGGAACGTGACCGTGCCCGCCATGAGTTCGCGCTTGACGGTCGAGCCGTTCGAGCGGACGCCGAAGTACCCGTCGAGGCGTCCTCGAGTCCGGTGCAGAACATCGGTGACCATGGGTGACTCCAGTCGAGGAACGAATCGGGGCGTGCCAAGGGCACGGTAACCGACGGTTCACTACCTGGGGCAACCCGCGGTGGCGCCATCGTGACCGGCGCCACCGGGACTAGGCGCTCGGCGCGGAGACCAACCCGAGTTCGGCGTCGGAGGCCAGCAGCTCGTTGTGCGGCAGCACGCGCACGGTGTAGCCGACCGCGCCGGACAGCGGCAGCGGAGTGTCGACGGTGAACAGCTCGGCGCCGGCGTCGGACCCGGTGTGCGTCATCGGGACCGTCGTGGTGTCGGAGAGGTCGTCGGTCGCCGACACCCGGCCGAGCACCGCCTGCACCACCACGTCGGGCACGCTCAATCCGCCGAGCTCGACCCGCGCGGTCAGCGACAGCCGCGCCCCGATGACCGGCGTGTCCGGCAGCCCCGCGCTGTCGACCTGGATCACCTTGACCGAGGGCCAGGCCGACTCGACCCGGTGCCGGTACTCGGCGACGGCCCGCGCGACGGCGAAATCGTCGGCCGTCGCCCGCTGATGAGCCGCGGCGGCGGGAGCGTAGTACTCCACGGCGTAGTCGCGCACCATCCGGGAAGCCAGGACCTTCGGCCCCAAGGTCTGCAAAGTGTGGCGAACCATCTCGACCCAGCGCACCGGCATCCCGGACGCGTCGCGCTCGTAGAAGCGCGGCGCCACCGCCCGCTCGAACAGGTCGTAGAGCGCGGCGGCCTCCAGATCGTCGCGGCGGTGCTCGTCCCGGACGCCCTCCGCGGTCGGAATGGACCATCCGTTCTCGCCGTCGTACATCTCGTCCCACCAGCCGTCCCGGATGGACAGATTGAGCCCGCCGTTCAGCGCGGATTTCATGCCGGATGTGCCGCACGCCTCCAGCGGGCGCAGCGGGTTGTTCAGCCAGACGTCGCAACCCCAGTACAGGTAGCGGGCCATCGACATGTCGTAGTCCGGCAGGAAGACGATCCGGTGCCGCACCTCGGGATCGTCGGCGAAGCGGACCACCTGCTGGATGAGCGCCTTGCCGCCGTCATCGGCCGGGTGGCTCTTGCCCGCGACGACCAGTTGCATCGGCCGCCGCGGGTCCAGCAGCAAAGCACGCAGCCGCTGCGGGTCGCGCAGCATGAGAGTGAGGCGCTTGTAGGTCGGCACCCGGCGGGCGAATCCGACGGTCAGCACATTCGGGTCGAAGACCCCGTTCACCCAGCCGAGTTCGGCCTCCGCGGCGCCGCGCTCCAACCAGGACGCGCGCACCCTGCGGCGCACCTCGTCGACGAGGATGCCGCGCAGGGTGTTACGGGTGGACCACAGCTCGGTGAGATCGACGTCGCGCAGCCGTTCCCAGCCGCGCCCCTCCTCGAGCAGTTCCGCGCCGATGTGCTCGCGCGCCTTGTCCACCCATTCGCGCGCGGCCCACGTGGTGGCGTGCACGCCGTTGGTGACCGAACCGATCGGCACCTCCGCCGGGTCGAAACCCGGCCACAGCGAGGCGAACATCGACCGGCTCACCGCGCCGTGCAGCTTCGAGACACCGTTGGCGCGCTGCGCCAGTCGCAGACCCATGTGCGCCATATTGAAGACGGAGGGGTCGGCTTCCCGGCCGAGCGCCACGATGCGGTCCACCGAAAGACCGGGCAGCAGAGCGGATTCGGATTCTCCGTGCGCACCGCCGAAGTAGCGCCGCACCATCGGCATAGGGAAACGATCGATGCCCGCCGGGACCGGTGTATGCGTGGTGAACACCGTGCCCGCCCGCACGGCGGCGAGTGCGGAATCGAAATCCTGCCCCGCCGCGACGAATTCGCGGATGCGCTCCACACCGAGGAAACCCGCGTGGCCTTCGTTCATGTGGAACACGTCGGGATCGGGCAGCCCCGCGGACGCGGTGTATGCGCGCACCGCGCGAACACCGCCGATGCCCGCGAGGATCTCCTGGCGGATGCGATGCTCCTGATCGCCGCCGTAGAGCCGGTCGGTGACCGCGCGCAACTCCGGGTCGTTCTCGGCGATGTCGGAGTCCAGCAGCAACAGCGGAACCCGGCCCACCTGGGCGATCCACACCCGCGCACGCAGCACCCTGCGGTCGGGCATCGCCACGTGGACGAGCACCGGCGAGCCGTCTGAGGTGAGCGCCCGCAACGGCAAGCCCTGCGGGTCCAGCGCCGGATAGTGCTCGGCCTGCCAGCCGTCGGTCGTCAGCGACTGCCGGAAGTAACCCGAGCGGTACAGCAATCCCACCCCGATCAGCGGCAGGCCGAGGTCGGAGGCGCCCTTCAAATGGTCGCCCGCCAGGATGCCGAGGCCGCCCGAGTAATTCGGCAGCACCTCGGTGACGCCGAACTCCATCGAGAAGTAGGCGATGCCCCGCACACCCTCCTCCCCCGCCCGGCGCTGGAACCAGCCCGGCGCCGCCAGATAATCGCGCAGCTCCGCCGCCGCGGCGTCGACTCGCGCGACATAGCCGGCATCTGCGGCCAGCTCGTCCAGCCGCGCCGCGGGTACCTCGCCCAGCATCCGGACCGGATCGTGCCCCATCTCCTGCCACCGCCGCGGGTCGAGCGCGGCGAACAGGTCCTGCGTCGGCGGATGCCACGACCAGCGCAGATTCGTGGCGAGCTCACCAAGGGCCGCCAGGCGCTCGGGCAGATGGGCACGGACGGTGAAACGACGCAATGCCTTCATTCGGTAGAAACTACACGGCGCCGGGAGCGGCCGCCCCGCGTGATCAGGCCCCGGAAAACCTTTCCACCAGCATGTTTCCCGGTCAGGTCGCGATGAGATCAGCCCACCCGATCGTGCGTAACGCGCTCTACCGTCACAGAACGGCCACACGACGCGCACCGACGCGCCCGCTCCCGCTACCCGATCGAGACCCGCACTCGCTTGTGAACCCGAGAACGCCGGGCAAACCCACAAGCTGTGCGGACCAACCGGCCGCACCAACCGAAATCAGTACGGGAGTGATCGAGATGTGGATGACAGCACACCCAAATCGCGCCCGCGATCGGCGCTGGTCACGCACTGGAGCAGCGCTCACGGGGTTCGGAGCTCTCGCGGCGGCGTTCGTTCTCGTCGCGCCCACCGCCGGGGCGGCGGTCACGACGGCAACGGCGAGCCCGGCCCAAGGAATGACTCTCGGTTTCGGGAACTACGGGACCAACTGCCAGTACCGGGTAACGGCCACGGTGGACAACATTCCGTCGTCCGAGTCCGTCCAGTTCACCGACAGCGCCGCGGGCACGTTCTCCCCGAATCCCGCGCCGGTGGTCGGCAATCAGGCGACCACCGTCTGGATGCCCGACGCGACCGGGCAACACACGATCTCCGCGGTGCAGGGCACCGGTCCCGCTTGGACCTCACCGGTGATGACGGTGGGCAACGGCATGAATCTCGGCTTCGCCTGCATGGTCATGCCGTAAGCGCGACTTCCGGCAGGCAGGTGAGCGCCCGGGTGGCCACCAGCGCGGTGCTCTCCGGCCGCGGCCACCCGGGCACCTCGCAATTGCCGCACGGTGCGCGCACGCGCGAAAATTCGTGGCCCGAGTGAAGCCGAGGTGACAGCATCGGCTGATGCCGCACTGGGTCGACGTTCTTCCGCAATTCCTGACGGCCTGCCTGCTCCTCGCCGCGCTGCCGGGCCCGGCGACCGCGTTGTTCCTCCAGCGCGCGGTGCGTGACGGTCGCACCGCGGGCCTGGCGGCGGTGGCCGGAAACGAGATCGGCGTGCTCGGCTGGACGTTGGCGGGTGGGGCGGGGCTGTCGGTCCTGCTCGTCGCGAACCGAGCCGTGAACACGGCGGTGCACGTGATCGGCGCGCTCGTGCTGATCTGGCTCGGCGTGCAGGCATGGCGAGGTGCGCGCGGTGGCGACGAGTTCGGCAGTGCGATGACGAAGATGCTGCCCGCTGGTCGCACGCCCGCCGCCGCCTTCCGCGCCTCGCTGGTGTCGATCGCGGCCAATCCCAAGGCGGCCGTCTTCGGATTGACGATCCTTCCGCAATTCCTTCCGTCCGACGGTCCGGTGCTGCCGACCGTGGTGATCCTGGCGCTGATCCAGTTGGTGCTCGACACCGCGTGGTGCGTCGGCGTGGTCCTGGCCGCCGACCGCGCGGGCGCGTGGTTGCGCCGCACCGGGATCCGGCAGCGGGTCGAACGCGCACTCGGCGCGGTCCTGGTCGCGCTCGGCCTCGGCCTCGCCGCCGACGCGCGCTGACCGGAACAGCGCAGTAGCTGCGCCGGCGGCACTCGTCGGCTCGACCGCACGCCCCACCGGAATGCGGAGGTGCGGCCGGCAACGCTCCCGGCTCGACCGCCGGGGTCGCTTCGGCAACCGCGCGGCGAGCCGATGCGGATTCAGCAGCCGCGACCTCGGCCGGGGCGGGCGCGAAACCTCGCCGATCCCGTCCGGAAGGCCGGTAACCGGTAGGTTGGGTCCCGTGACCGGCCGCATCGCTATCGATGACACTGCACCGTCCATCCCAGGCGGCCGGCCCGCCAAGGCGGTGGTCGGCGAGGTATTCCCGGTGCGCACCGTGGTGTGGCGCGAAGGGCACGACGCCGTCGCCGCCACCCTCGTCGTCCGCGGCCCCGGCGCCTCGCGGCCCTCCCGCATCCGCATGACGCCGGACTACGAGCCCGACGTCTTCAACGCGACCTTCACACCCAACGCTCCTGGAGTGTGGACCTACCGGATCGAAGGCTGGAGCGATCCGATCGCGACCTGGCGCTCGGCGATCGAGGCGAAGCTGGCGGTCGGGCAGAGCGCCGCCGATCTGGCCAACGACCTCGAATTGGGCGCCCGCCTGTTCGATCGCGCTGCCCAGGCCGTACCCAAGAAGCAATTCCAGCGCTTACGCGCGGTCGCGGCGGCGCTGCGCGGTGACGACCAACTGCCCGCGCGGGTGGCACCGGCCTTCACCGAGGAGGTCGCCGAGATCCTGCGCGCCACGCCGCTGCGCGACCTGGTCACCCGGGGGCCGCAGCACATCGTCCAGGTCGAGCGGCACCGCGCGCTCTACGGCTCCTGGTACGAGTTCTTCCCACGCTCGACCGGCGGCCGCGACGGCACCGGCAAACCCGTGCACGGCACCTTCGCCACGGCGGCGAAGGAGCTTCCGCGCATCGCGGCCATGGGTTTCGACGTGGTGTACCTGCCACCCATCCACCCCATCGGCGAAATCAACCGCAAGGGCCGCAACAACGCGCTCACCGCCGAGCCGGGCGACGTCGGCTCGCCGTGGGCCATCGGCTCGAAGCACGGCGGTCACGATGCCGTGCATCCGGATCTGGGCACCGAAGACGATTTCGCCGAATTCGTCGCGGCGGCCCGCGAACTCGGCCTCGAGGTGGCGCTCGACCTCGCCTTGCAGTGCGCGCCCGATCATCCCTGGGTGCAGGCGCACCCGGAGTGGTTCACCACGCTGCCCGACGGAACCATCGCCTACGCGGAGAACCCGCCGAAGAAGTACCAGGACATCTACCCGGTCAATTTCGACAACGATCCCGACGGCCTCTACGCCGAGGTGCTGCGGGTAACCCGGCACTGGATCGACCTCGGCGTCAGGATCTTCCGCGTCGACAACCCGCACACCAAGCCCGCCGATTTCTGGGAGTGGCTGATCGGCAACGTGTGGCGCACCGACCCCGAGGTCATCTTCCTGTCCGAGGCGTTCACCCGCCCCGCCCGGCTCTACGGACTCGCCCGGCGCGGGTTCAGCCAGTCCTACACGTATTTCACCTGGCGGGTGGCCAAGTGGGAACTCACCGAGTTCGGCAACGAATTGGCCGCGAAGGCCGACGAGGCCCGTCCGAACCTCTTCGTCAACACCCCGGACATCCTGCACGAGAGCCTCCAGCACGGCGGACCGGGGATGTTCGCCATCCGCGCCGTCCTGGCCGCCACCCTCGCCCCCACCTGGGGCGTCTACTCCGGCTTCGAGCTGTTCGAGCATCAGGCGGTGCGCCCCGACAGCGAGGAGTACCTCGACTCGGAGAAGTACGAACTGCGGCCGCGCCCCTTCGCCGAGGCGCTCGCGCGCGGAGAATCGCTGGAGCCGTGGCTCACCCGGCTCAACGAGATCCGTCGGGCGCACCCCGCCTTGCAACAGCTGCGCTGCCTGCATTTCCATCACGTGGACAACGACGCGCTGCTCGCCTACTCCAAGATCGACCCCGTCGGCGGCGACGCGGTGCTGGTCGTGGTGAATCTCAACCCCTACGCCGCCGAATGGGGCATGCTCTCGCTCGATCTGCCCGCGATCGGCCGCGAGTGGCACGACCATCCGGTGGTGTACGACGAGGTCAGCGGTGAGGAATACCACTGGGCCCAGACCAATTACGTGCGGTTGGACCCCGCGCATACCGTCGCGCACATCATCGCGCTGCCCCCGGTGTCCCAGCAGGCTCGCACCGAGCTGGCCTACCGCAGGACCCTGCGATGAAACGGCGCGATCTCATGCTGCTCGCCGCGGGCACCCATCCCGACCCGCACACCGTGCTCGGCGCGCATACCCATCCCGACGGCACGGCGGTGCGGGTGCTGCGCCCGCACGCGCAGACCGTGTCGGTGCGGGTCGGCGGCGTCGATCACGCGCTGAAGTCCCTGGATCACGGCGTATTCGCCGCGGTGCTGCCGTACCCGGAACTCATGGACTATCGCGTCGTGACGACCTATCCCGGCGGTCAGACGATCGTCAGCGCCGACGGCTACCGCTTCCTGCCCACACTCGGCGAACTCGACCTGCATCTGATCGGCGAAGGACGTCACGAGCGCCTGTGGGAGGTGCTCGGCGCGCACCCGCGCCGCTACACCACCCTCGACGGTGAGGTCACGGGCACGTCGTTCGCGGTGTGGGCGCCGAGCGCGCGCGGCGTCACCGTGTTCGGCGACTTCGACGGCTGGAGCGGTGACACCGCGCCGATGCGCGCGCTGGGCTCGTCCGGTATCTGGGAAGTCTTCGTCCCGGGTGTCGAGCCGGGCACCAAGTACAAATACCGCGTGCACGGCGCCGACGGGCGGACCGTCGATCACGCCGACCCGCTCGCCTTCGCCACCGAACATCCTCCGGCGACCGCGTCAGTGGTCACCGAAAGCCACCACGCGTGGCGCGACCGCGCGTGGCTCGAGCGGCGCGCCGCCACCGACCCCACCCGCGCCCCGATGAGCGTCTACGAGGTGCATCTCGGTTCATGGCGACCGGGCCTCGGTTACCGCGAACTGGCCGAGCAGCTCGCCGAGTACGTGCAAGCGACCGGATACACCCATATCGAGTTGCTCCCCATCGCCGAGCATCCGTTCGGCGGCTCCTGGGGATATCAGGTCACCTCCTACTACGCGCCGACGGCGCGTTTCGGCTCCCCGGACGACTTCCGCGCGTTCGTCGACCGCATGCACGCGGCGGATATCGGCGTCCTGCTCGACTGGGTCCCGGCGCACTTCCCGCGCGACGAATGGGCGCTGGCCCGCTTCGACGGCACACCGCTCTACGAGCACGCCGACCCGCGCCGGGGCGAGCAACTCGACTGGGGCACCTATGTGTTCGATTTCGGCAGGCACGAGGTGCGCAACTTCCTCATCGCCAACGCGCGGTACTGGATCGAGGAATTCCACATCGACGGCCTGCGCGTCGACGCGGTCGCCTCCATGCTCTACCTCGACTACTCGCGTCCCGAAGGTCAGTGGGAGCCCAACGTGCACGGCGGCCGGGAGAATCTGGAGGCCGTCGACTTCCTGCAGGACCTCAACGAAACCCTGCATCGGCACCACCCCGGCGTCGTGACGATCGCCGAGGAGTCCACCACCTGGCCCGGCGTCACCCGCGGGACCGACGTCGGCGGTCTCGGCTTCACCATGAAATGGAACATGGGCTGGATGCACGACACCCTCGGGTTCCTCGGCCGCGACCCGGTGCACCGCTCCTGGCACCACAACGAGATCACCTTCTCGCTGGTCTACGCATGGAGCGAGAACTACGTGCTGCCGATCAGCCATGACGAGGTCGTGCACGGCAAAGGCACGCTATGGACCAGAATGCCCGGCGACGATTTCGCCAAGGCCGCGGGTGTGCGATCGCTGCTGGCCTATATGTGGGCCCACCCCGGTAAACAACTGCTGTTCATGGGCCAGGACTTCGGCCAGGTCCAAGAGTGGTCGCACGATCGCGGCCTGGACTGGCACGAACGGGACAACCCGCTGCACCAGGGCATCACCGCGCTGGTGTGCGACCTGAACGCGGTCTACCGCGCCCACCCCGCCCTGTGGAGCCAGGACACCACCCCGGGCGGCCACGCCTGGATCGAGGCGAACGACGCGACGAACAACGTGCTGGCGTTCCTGCGCTACGGCTCCGACGGCTCCGTCCTAGCCTGCGTCTACAACTTCTCCGGGGCGACGCACGACGCGTACCGGGTCGGCCTGCCCCACCGGGGCCGCTGGCGCGAGATCCTCAACACCGACGCGGAGAACTACGGCGGCTCCGGCCTCGGCAACCTGGGCGAGGTGCTGGCGACCGACGAGCCGTGGCACGACCGTCCCGCCTCGGCCGCCGTGACGCTCGCGCCGCACAGCGCGGTCTGGCTGCGTCCGGTCTAGAACCCGAACACCACTTCCAGCCCTGGCACACCCGTCCGGCAACACCGGGTACGGCCGAGGGCGCGGCTCCGAGCCCGCCGACTGCGATGCTCGATCATGGCACGTGCGCGGCAGTCGCATCACACCAGCGACGAATCGACCGACACCACATCCCCCTACCGGACCGGCGTCGGCCGCAGGGCCCGCAGCGACGCCCGAATTGCGCCGCCGACCGGGATGAACATCCGCGTCGGCACTGCGCCGGATAGGCGACGAACGGACTCGGGGGCAGACCCACTCACCGCGTAATCGAGCACGTGAGTGCGCGGTTCGCGGCTGGGCCCCAGGGAGGGCAGCGAGCGGATCGCGCCGCCGATTCGGACCCAGCGCATCCGCCCCGCCCGCTCCGAGCGGACGACCTGCCCCAGCGCCCGCGACACGGGCCACCCGGCGGACCGGCGAACTCAGTACAGCGCTGCGGCCAGCTTGCGGCGCGCGGCCACGACGAACGGCTCGGCCTGGTCGAAGAGCTCGAACAACTCCAGCAGACGGGTACGCGCCTTGGTGCGCTCGTCGCCGGAAGTGCGCTTCACGACGGCGATCAGGCGATCGAAGGCCGCCTCGGGCCGCTGCTGGAACAACTCGAGATCGGCGGCCTGGATCGCGGCGTCGACGTTCGACGGGTCGGCGTCGGCATCCGCGATGGCCGACTCCGGCAGTTCCTGTGCCCGGGCGAGGAAGCGGAGCTGGCGCAGCGCGCCCTTGGCCTCCTCGTTCGCGGGTTCGGCGTCGATGATCGCTTGGTAGGCGGCCTCCGCGCCGGCCAGGTCACCCTGCTCCAGCGCCGCCTCGGCCGCCGCGAAACGCGGGTCCTCGGCAGGCTCCTGTGGCTGCTCGCCACCTTCCAGCTTGCCCGCGACCGCGTCGACCACCGCGTTCAGCCACTGCCGTACCTGCGGCTCCGGTTGCGCGCCCTCGAAATCGGCCAGCGGCTGCCCGGCCGCGATCGCGATGACCGTCGGGATGCCCTGCACCCGCAGCGCCTGCGCGATCCGCATATTGGCCTCGGCTTCGACCGTGGCCAGGTCCCAGGTACCGCCGTCGGCGGCCACCAGATGCTCCAGCGTCCGCACCAGTTCGACGCTGCCCGGACTGCGCTGCGAATACAGCACGACCACCACGGGCACCTGCATGGAACGGCGCAGGACCTTGGTCTCGAAATCCGCCTCCGACACCGCGTGGTCGCCGCCTGCCGCACCGCCCGCGCTTGCCACGGGCTGCTTCAGGCTGGACAGATCGACCGCGCCGGACATGGCGGCGGCGACAGCGGGCGAAGGACGGCGTGCGGCTGGTCGATTCACGACTTCCAGTTTGTCACGACGTGGCGGATGCGGGTGCCCCGGACTCGGCCGAACCGGCGTTGCTCAGCTCACCCAACTGCCCCGAGCGCACCGCCCACACCTCGAACAGCACCGTGCAGAACGGCGGGATGCTCGACAGCAGCGCGAGAACGGTCGTCTTGGCACTCCAGCCCAGCTCGCGCGCGGCAACGATCGCGGTGATCACGAACAGCACGAACACGATGCCGTGCGTCATGCCGAACACCTTGACCGGCCACAGCACCGGCTCGGGAATCCGCTTGAACACCATCCCGATGATCAGCAGAAACCAGGAGATCGCCTCCAGCACCGCGACGAATCGAAACCGCTTGGCCACCGTGCTCAGGTCGAAGACATTGCCCATGCGCCCATTGTGCCGGATGCACTACACACTGTCGTAGTGAGCTCTGTCTAATTTGCTGTGTTCGATTTGCAGCGCCTGCGGCGCTGCGGGTTCGCGGGCGGCGTTCTCCATGGCCACCGGCATGACCTGGCTGCTCACCCTGGTCGCCGCCGCCGTCGTCGTCGGAGT
>NZ_JBEXYF010000021.1:0-131411 GCF_040630775.1 Nocardia sp. NPDC005745 | reverse complement strand
GGTGAAAGAGCCGGAACCAAATAAAACATTTGGCACTGACATTCATCGACACACTATTGAGTTCTCAAAGAACACACGCACACACATCCAACCCGAACATTTTCGGAACTTCAGTGAGGCAACTTTTCCAGCTTAGCTCAGTGGTGAACCCAGTTGCAAACTGGGATCGCGGCCGAGCCATGTGATCGGTCAGGCGCTCCTCGTCCTACCTCGTTTCCCTGGCCTCCGGCTCAGCGTTTCCGCTCAGCTCCTGGGCCCCGGGTCGGTGTCCGTGTCGCTCTGACTTGGAATAAGTTACGTGTCTGCGTGCACGATGTCAAATCCCCTGGTCATCACGCATTTTCAGGGAAACGATCGATAACTCGCGCCCATCGGGATGGGCGCGAGCGCTCAATCCGTGGCACCGACGCGCGTGACATCGCCGCCCAGCTCCTGCAGCTGCTCGACGAAATTCGGATACCCGCGATCGATATGGAAGACGTCGTGCACTTCGGTGGTCCCGTCGGCGACCAAGCCCGCGAGGACCAGACCCGCGCCGGCCCGGATGTCCGAGGACCACACCGGAGCACTCGACAACCGAGGAATCCCGCGCACCACCGCGTGGTGCCCATCGGTGCGCGCGTCGGCGCCGAGCCGGATCATCTCCTCCACGAACCGGAAGCGCGCCTCGAAGATGTTCTCGGTGATCATCGAGGTTCCGTCCGCGATGGACGCCAGCCCGATAGCCATCGGCTGCAAGTCGGTCGGGAAACCGGGGAACGGCAGGGTCGAGAAGTTCACCGCACGCGGCCGCTCGGCCTGGACCACCCGGAAGCCGTCCTGCTCGAACGAGATGCGCGCCCCCGCGGACCGCAGCTTGTCGAGCACCAGCGACAGATGCTTGGGGTTCACGCCCGTGACGCGGATGTCGCCGAGGGTCATCGCGGCGGCGATGCCCCACGTCGCGGCCACGATGCGGTCGCCGATGACGCGGTGAGTGGTCGGCGCGAGACGCTCGACGCCCTGGATGGTGAGCACCGAGGTGCCCGCGCCGCTGATCCGCGCGCCCATCCGGACGAGCATGTTGCACAGGTCGACGATGTCCGGTTCGCGCGCGGCGTTGTCGATCACCGTCTCGCCCTCGGCCAGCACCGCCGCCATGAGGATGTTCTCGGTCGCGCCGACCGAGGGGAAGTCGAGCCGGATCCGGGCGCCTTGCAGCTCGTCGGCCTTGGCCACCACGCAACCGTGCTCGATCTCGCTGGTCGCGCCGAGCAGGCGCAGGCCGGCCTGATGCATGTCGAGCGGGCGGGAGCCGATGGCGTCACCGCCGGGCAATGCGACGACGGCGCGCTTGCACCGCGCCATCAGCGGACCCAGCACGCACACCGACGCGCGGAACTGCGTCACCGCGGGGAAGTCCGCGTGGTACTTCGGTTCGGCGGGCGTGGTGATGGACACCGTCCCGCCGTCGATGGCCACGTCGCAGCCGAGGCCGCGCAGCACATCACCCATCAGCGGCACGTCGAGGATGTCCGGGCAGTTCGTGATCGTGGTGGTGCCCTCGGCGAGCAGCGCAGCGGCCATCAATTTGAGGACGCTGTTCTTGGCGCCCCCCACCGTGACCTCACCGACGAGTCGATTTCCGCCGGTAACCAAAAACCGTTCCATGCCGCCTCTCCGCGTATTCGGCGCACTGTTGGTGCAAGGATAGTTGGGGCGGCGCACTACGGTGCCGCCTCTCCACGACTCCCCTCGCCTCCGGACGTTTTCGCCGTTGGAGCGAGTGCCGCGAGATGGGCGCGTTCTGTGGTCGACGGGGTGGACCCGACGCCTTGCCGGCAATACCCCGTGATCGCCCGGGTACTCGCCTGCGGTCCTACGCGATCAGGCGCTCGGCGGTTCCCCGCCGGGCTTCCACAGGATATCGCCGCCGGGATTGGCCACCCGGCTCAGGATGAACAGCAGGTCCGAGAGGCGATTGAGGTACTTGGCCGGCAGCACCTCGGTGTCCTCCGGATGCGCCTCGATCGCCGCCCACGCCGAGCGCTCCGCTCGGCGCGCAACCGTCCGGGCGGTATGCAACAGGGCAGCCAGCGGGGTACCGCCGGGGAGGATGAACGAATCGAGCGCGGGCAACGCGGTGTTGAACTCGTCGCACCATGCTTCGAGCCGATCGATGTAGGGCTGAGTGACCCGCAGCGGCGGATACTTCGGTTCCGCCACGACAGGGGTGGAGAGGTCTGCACCGGCGTCGAACAGATCGTTCTGTATCTGCCGCAGTACCGCGAGCATCGTCGCGTCAGGCCCACCGAGGGCGATCGCCATACCGATGGCGGCGTTCGTCTCATCGCAGTCGGCGTAGGCCACCAAGCGTGGGTCGGTCTTCGCGACCCGGGAGAAGTCGCTCAATCCCGTGGTCCCGTCATCGCCGGTCCGGGTGTAGATCCGGGTCAAATGCACGCTCACAGCACAACCCTAGCGGGCGCGGCCGGACCGGGTCCGCCGAGAGCCGTGGGTTACAGACCCGGCATCCGCCGCGTGCGGTCGGACGGGCGGGATTCCACCCAGGACAGGAAAGCGGTCAGGGAATCGCGATCCAAGGCGAGTTCGAAGTCGCCCGAGCGGTCCGACACCGCGATCACGGCGATGTCGTCGGTCATGATGTCGTACTCGTCGCCGCGCGGACCCCGGCGATCACCGATCTCGATGCCCTGCCGCCGAATGGCGGAGTCCGGGCCGAGTTTGAGGCTGGTGAGTTTGAAGAAGACCAGACGGTCCTCGTCGTAGCGGATCAATCCGTGGCGCCATCCTTGACCACCGCGAGCGGGCAGGACACGCAGGATCGCGGCGATTCCGCCGCGCCGCAACATGATGAGGCGGTAAGTCGAGGCAAGCGCGAGGAACACGAGCGTGAGCACCAGAATGATCAGGAGAACCATCCCGGTTTGCAATGCTGTTCGTCCCTTCGCTACGCCGCCGTGTGGTCGACACGGCATTCGATTGGCGGGTGTTGGCAGGCCCTTCGTGGTGACGTGGACTGCCGCTCGGCGAGCCTGATGTTCACACCGCGTGCGGTCATTCAACCACGGCATCGAGTTTACAAATGGCCCGGCCGTGTCCGACTCGCCTGAAAGACGCTGTCGGCGGTGAAGGGACTCTTCACCGCCGACAGCAGTCGTGCTCGAAAACAGGTTGTGACTACGCGTTCGCCGTCTGTTCGACCGCGCGCACCCGGGCCTGAGCCGCCTTCTGCTGCTCTTCGCTGGCGTCGGAATCGGCCAGCACCCGGCGGGCCTCCTCGACGTCCACCTCGTCGGCGAATTCCGCCGACTCGGCCAGCACCCGAACCGAGTTCGCGGTCACCGAGAAGAAGCCGCCGTGCACCGCGGCGACGACCCGCTGACCGTCGGTGTCCACGATCGTCACGATGCCGCCCTCGACCAGCTGGCCGAGCAACGGTTCGTGGCCGGCCATGATGCCGATCTGGCCCTCGGTGGTCTGCGCGCTGACGAACGACGCCTGGCCGGACCAGAGCAATCGTTCGACCGCGACGAGATCGACTGACATTTCCGCCATCGGTGACTACTTTCCGAGGATCTTCTTGGCGGCCTTCTCGACGTCGTCGAGACCACCGCAGCTGTTGAAGGCCTGCTCGGGGTAGCTGTCGAACTCACCCTTGCAGACGCGATCGAAGTCGTCGATGGTCTGCTCCAGCGGCACGACCGAACCCGGCTGACCGGTGAACTTCTCGGCCACGATGAAGTTCTGGCCGAGGAACTTCTCCAGACGACGGGCGCGGCCGACGAGGACCTTGTCCTCCTCGGACAGCTCGTCCATACCGAGGATGGCGATGATGTCCTGCAGTTCCTTGTACTTCTGCAGGATCCGCTTCACCTCGTTGGCGACCCGGAAGTGCCGGTCGCCGACGATCGAGGCCTCCAGGATGCGGGAGGTCGAGGTCAGCGGGTCGACGGCCGGGTAGATGCCCTTCTGCGAGATCGGGCGGGAGAGCTCGGTCGTCGCGTCGAGGTGGGCGAAGGTGGTCGCCGGGGCCGGGTCGGTGTAGTCGTCGGCGGGCACGTAGATGGCCTGCAGCGAGGTGATGGACCGGCCACGGGTCGAGGTGATGCGCTCCTGCAGCTCACCCATCTCATCGGCCAGCGTGGGCTGGTAACCGACGGCGGAGGGCATGCGGCCGAGCAGGGTCGACACCTCGGAACCGGCCTGGGTGAACCGGAAGATGTTGTCGATGAACAGCAGCACGTCCTGGTGCTGCACGTCGCGGAAGTACTCGGCCATGGTCAGCGCCGAGAGGGCGACGCGCATACGGGTGCCCGGCGGCTCGTCCATCTGGCCGAAGACGAGGGCGGTGTCCTGGAGGACGCCCATCTCCTCCATCTCCAGGTGCAGGTCGGTGCCCTCACGGGTGCGCTCGCCGACACCGGCGAACACGGAGGTGCCGGAGAACTCCCGCGCGATACGGGTGATCATCTCCTGGATCAGAACGGTCTTGCCGACACCGGCGCCACCGAACAGACCGATCTTGCCACCCTTCACGTACGGGGTGAGCAGGTCGATGACCTTGATGCCCGTTTCGAGCAGCTCGGTCTTGCCCTCGAGCTGGTCGAACGACGGCGGCTTGCGGTGGATGCCCCACTGCTCGCCGTCGCGGCCGAGGCCGGGGGTGTCCAGGCAGTCGCCCAGCGCGTTGAAGACGTGGCCCTTGACCACGTCGCCGACGGGCACCGAGATCGGCTTGCCGGTGTCGGTGACGGTGGCGCCGCGGACCAGGCCGTCGGTCGGCTGCATCGAGATGGTGCGCACGATGCTGTCGCCGAGGTGCTGGGCGACCTCGAGGGTCAGGGTCTTGGCCACCGAGGTCAGGGTGATCTCGGCGTGCAGAGCGTTGAACAGCTCGGGAATGGCTCCGCGCGGGAACTCGACGTCCACGACGGGGCCGATGACCCGGACGACGCGGCCTGCGGCGCCGCCGGTCCGGCTCGTGTTGTCTTGGGTGACAGCTGCGGTCATTGGTGTTGGTTCTCTCCGTGTCGATGTGCGGCCTTCGGGGGGCCTTCGTGGTTGCGCACGCTTCCGCTCCCGGCCCCGTGCCTCAGGCCGCGTGGCGCTTAGTCGCGGTCCGAGCTCGACGCCAGCGCGTTCACGCCGCCGACGATTTCGCTGATTTCCTGCGTGATCTGGGCCTGACGCACCGAGTTGGCCTCGCGCTGGAGCACGCTCGCGAGTTCGTTGGCGTTGTCGGTGGCGGCCTTCATTGCGGTGCGCCGAGCCGCTGACTCGGATGCCGCTGCCTCGAGCAGAGACGCGTAGATGCGCGTGTTGACGTACTTCGGCAGCAGCGCCGCCAGCAGCACATCGGCGTCGGGCTCGAATTCGTACTGCGCGTGGACGTCCGCCGTCGGCGAATCCGACACGATGTCCTCACCCAGGTCGAAGTTCTCGTCGACGTAGCTCACCTGGATCGGCGCCAGACGGCGCACCTCAGGGCTCTGCGTCAGCATCGAGACGAAGCGGGTGTACACGACGTGCAGCTCATCGACGCCAGCGATGTCACCCGTCCCGTTCGGAGCGGGCACCGCTCCGTCGGAGCCGGCCATGAAGGCGTCGACCAGGTGGTGGCAGGCGGACGAAGCATCGGAATACTTCGGCTGCTGCGAGAACCCGGTCCACGCCGACACGTACGAGCGGTTGCGGAAGGCGTAGTAGGTCAGGCCCTTGTTGCCCATCACGTAGAGCACCGGCTCTTTGCCCTCGTCACGCAGGGTGGTCATCAGCTCTTCGGCGCGCTTGAGCACATTCGAGTTGTAGCCACCGCACATGCCGCTGTCACTGGTGATCACCAGCACGGCCGCCCGGCGCGGGTTGGCGCGCTCGGTCAGCAGCGGATGCGAAAGGTTCTTCGACGCGCTCGCCAGCTCGCTGAGGACCTTGGTGATCTCCTCCGCGTACGGCTTCGCGGCCGCGACCCTGGCCTGAGCCTTGGAGATTCGCGAGGTCGCGATCAGCTCTTGGGCCTTGGTGATCTTCTTGATCGAATTCACACCACGAATGCGGGAGCGCAATTCACGCAAGCTTGCCATCAGCGGTTCACACTCCCTTCATTCGCTGCGTGGGATTGACGGCATACGCCGAGCACGAGGAGGTCGCGCACGCTTCCTCCTTCGTGCCCGTCGCGTATGCCGCGGATCGAATAGCGCATTTGCCGGCTCGCGTTACTTCTCGACGTGCTTGCGGGTCACCGACAGCGACTCGACCTCTTCGTGGTCGAGCTGGCCCGCCTCGGCCTCGTTCACCACGGGAGTGCCGTCGGAGGTGAGGAAGGTCCCCAGGAACTTCTTGGTGGCCGCCTCGACCTGCTCGGCCGCCTCGCCGTCGAGCACCTTGCCGCCTTCGATGGCCTTGAACGCGTCGGCGGCGCTGCGGTGCAGCTCCTCCAGCAGCTCGGCGTTGAAGCGGCGGATGTCACCGACCGGGATCGAGTCGTAGTGGCCACGGTCGACCAGGTAGATCGAGATGATCTGGTCTTCGACCGGCACCGGCGAGTACTGGTCCTGCTTGAGCAGCTCGACCCAGCGGGCGCCGCGCTCGAGCTGCGCCAGCGAGGCCGCGTCGAGGTCGGAGGCGAACGCGGAGAACGCCTCCAGCTCGCGGTACTGCGCGAGTTCCAGACGCAGTGAGCCCGCCACCTTCTTCATGCCCTTGGTCTGGGCGGCGCCACCGACGCGGGACACCGAGGTACCGACGTTGATCGCCGGGCGGACGCCCTTGTTGAACAGGTCGGACTCGAGGAACACCTGGCCGTCGGTGATCGAGATGACGTTGGTGGGGATGAACGCCGAGATGTCGTTGGCCTTGGTCTCGATGATCGGCAGACCGGTCATCGAGCCGGCGCCCAGCTCGTCGGACAGTTTCGCGCAACGCTCCAGCAGCCGGGAGTGCAGGTAGAAGACGTCACCCGGGTAGGCCTCACGGCCCGGCGGGCGACGCAGCAGCAGCGAGATGGCGCGGTAGGCCTCGGCCTGCTTGGTCAGGTCGTCGAACACGATGAGCACGTGCTTGCCCTGGTACATCCAGTGCTGGCCGATGGCCGAACCGGTGTAGGGGGCCAGCCACTTGAAGCCGGCGGAGTCGGAGGCCGGGGCGGCGACGATGGTGGTGTACTCCAGCGCGCCGTGCTGCTCCAGCGCGGCCTTCACGCCCGCGATGGTGGAGCCCTTCTGGCCGATGGCGACGTAGATGCAGCGCACCTGCTTGGTCGGGTCGCCGGTCTCCCAGTTGGCCTTCTGGTTCAGGATCGCGTCGATGCAGACCGCGGTCTTGCCGGTCTTGCGGTCGCCGATGATCAGCTGACGCTGGCCGCGGCCGATGGCGGTCAGCGCGTCGATCGCGGTGATGCCGGTGGCCAGCGGCTCCTCGACCGGCTGGCGCTCCAGCACGGTCGCGGCCTGCAGCTCGAGCACGCGCTGTTCCTCGGACTCGATCTCGCCGAGGCCGTCGATCGGCTGGCCCAGCGGGTTCACCACGCGGCCGAGGAACTTGTCGCCGACCGGGACCGAGAGCACGTCACCGGTCCGGCGGACCTCCTGGCCCTCCTCGATCTCGGCGAACTCGCCGAGGATGACCGCACCGATCTCACGGTCCTCGAGGTTCAGCGCGACGCCGAGCACGCCGCCCGGGAACTCGAGCAGCTCGTTGGCCATTGCCGAGGGCAGGCCGCTGACGTGCGCGATGCCGTCGCTGGTGTCGGTGACCACACCGACTTCTTCGATGGAGGTCTCGGGGGTGTAGCTCTGGGTGTAGCTCTCGATCGCGCTACGGATCTCGTCGGAGGAGATCGTCAGCTCCGCCATGTTCTTCCTGCTCTCGCTGTCTGGGTCTGGAATGTCGGGGGTGGTGAAGCGCGCTAGGTCAGGGCCCTGCGCATCTTCTCCAGTCGGCCGATGGCGCTGCCGTCGATCACGTCGTCACCGACGCGCACCACGACTCCGCTCAGCAAACTCGGGTCGACCTGGATGTGCACCGTGGTCGCCTTGCCGTAGATGCGCCGCAGCGAGGCGGCCAGCCGGTCGCGCTGCTGCTCGCTGAGCCCGATCGCGGCGCGCACGTGCGCGACGATCTGATCGCGGCGCCCCGCCGCGAGGTCGGACAGCTCGTCGAAGGCGGCGCTGATGCCCGACCGCTGCCTGGTCACCACCTGCTCCGCCAGGGTCAGGGTGATGGGCTCCGTCTTGCCGGCGAGCAGCCGTTGGATCAGCTCGCCCTTGGCCGAAGCCTCCTGCGACCGATCCGACAGCGCTTGGTCCAACTCGGGGTTGTCGCTGATGATCCGGCCGAGCCGGAACAGCTCGTCCTCGACCGCTTCGATCCGGCCACGCTGGGCCGCCGACTCCAGCAGCGCCTCCTGGCCGAGCAGCACCAAGGTGTCCACCAGATCAGAAGTGCGCGACCAGTTCTCGGCCACCGCGGTGGTCAGCACTGCCAGCGTGGCAGCGCTGACCTTGCCGCCGAAGACCCGCTCGCAGAGTTCCGCGCGCGCGGAACCCGGCACCGACACGTCCGCGAGCGCCACACGCAGCGAACGCTGGTCGTCCAGCACGGCGACAACGGCGAACAGTTCCGACCCCGTCGTGGCCGCAGCACTGTCGCTTCCGGTCAGAGCGGCCCGAAGCGCCTCCCGAGACCGGGCACTGGCCTCGCGGCTCGCTGCGTACATGCTTCTCACTTTCGCGTCGTTACCTTCCGACCCCGATGCCTGCGTCCGTCTGGTCGAGCTCATCGAGGAAACGGTCGATCGAGGCCGCTTGCTTGGCCTCGTCCGAAACCGACTGCCCGATGATCTTCTCGGCCAGGTCGACGGCCGTGCGGCCGACTTCGTGGCGCAGTTCGGTCAGGATCTGCTGGCGCTGGGCTTCCAGCTGGGTGTGGCCCGCCGCGATGATGCGGTCGGCCTCGGCCTGGGCCTCCGAGCGCATCTGGGCCAGGATCTCCTGGCCCTGGGTACGCGCGTCCTCACGGATGCGCGCGGCCTCGAGCCGGGCGTCGGCCAGCTGCTGCTGGTACTGCTGCAGGGTGAGCTGAGCTTCTTCCTGCGCGGCTTCCGCGCGAGCGATGCCGCCTTCGATCTTCTCGGAACGCTCGTCGAGCGTCTTCATCAGGCGCGGGATCACGTACTTGTAGAACAGGAACCCGATGATGATGACGCAGACGATCGACCAGACGATGTCGTACGTTTCGGGGACGAGAGGATTCACATCCTCTCCCTCCGCCGCCGCGAGCAAAACTGACTCGTACATCGGAATCAGAAAATGAAGCCGGCGACGAGACCGATGAGGGCCAGGGCCTCGGTGAACGCGATACCGAGGAACATGTTGGTACGGATGGTGCCCTGCAGCTCGGGCTGACGCGCGATGCCCTCGATCGCCTTACCGACGACGATGCCCACGCCGATGCCGGGGCCGATCGCGGCGAGACCGTAGCCGACGGCGCCCAGGCCCTTGAAGGTGCTCTCGTTCGTGGCGGCTTCCTGGGCCAGGTAAGCGAGGCTCATGAGTCTTCCATTCCCTTTCTGTTGCTCACCCGCCGGTCGGCGTGGTGTAGCAGGTTTCCGGTAGTTGGGTCGGTCAGGTCAGTGATCGGCCGCGTGCTGTGCGAGTCCGATGTATACGGCGGTCAGCAGCGCAAACACGTAGGCCTGCAGGAAGATGACCAACAGCTCGAAGAGTGTGAATCCGAGTCCCGCGAGCAGCGAGAACGGCGAGAACACCTTCATCCACGAGGTGGCGTCGAACAGGAAGAACCAGGTCGCGCTGAAGAACAGGACCAGCATGATGTGGCCTGCCAGCATGTTCGCCATGAGTCGGACGGTCAGCGTGAACGGACGCAGGATGAAGGTCGAGACGAACTCGATCGGAATCAGCAGCACGTGCAGTGCGGCGGGAACGTTCGGAACGACGATGCTGCTGCGCATGTAGTTGAGGAATCCGTACTTCTTGATACCGACGTAGTTGAACGTCAGGTACGCGATGACGGCCAGCACCAGCGGCATGCCGATTCGGGCGTTCGACGAGATGTTCAACCCCGGCACGACACCCGAGAAGTTCAGAAAGAGGACCGTGAAGAAGATCGTTGCGATCAGGGGCAAGAACTTCCGTCCCGACTCCTTGCCGAGGACCTCGTCACAGATCTGCTCCTTGACGAAGACCAGGCCGATTTCGGCCACATTCTGCAGGCCGCGCGGAACGGTCCGGGGCGAGCGGAATGCCAGCACCATCACGACAGCGAGAACGGCCGTCATCAGAATGCGGATCAGCATCAATCGATCGAGTTCGAACGGCGTTCCCTCGAACAGCACAGCTGGAGGGAAGAAGTCGGTAAGCGACGGCGCGTGGAACTCGGCCGCCAGAGTGGTGACGCTCAGCGTTCTCTCCCGTGTTCGGGCCGCGGGTACGGTCATTCCCGCGGTTCGATCGGACATTGACGATCAATTTGGGTCGACTCAGGTCGGCTCGAAGTTCGTCAGCAGCTGGGCGGTGGTTTGAATTCCACCAGGCGTCTGTACGTGTGTCGGCGACATTCGTCGACATGCAGAACCGGAACACCCCTCGGAGCCCGGCACGGCAGTAAGCATAGCGGCCCATGCAGGGGATCTCGGCGGTGACCCCTCAGTGATACCCGACTTGGTCGCTTGCTTACCAACACTTTACCAAGTCATCTACGACAGCGTGTAGGGGGTGGGGTGTTTTCGTTACTCCCGAGTATCGGACGCGGTGTCCGGGTCGGTCGTCGTCACGTACGGAACCTTCTGCCGGACAACGCCGTACGTCTCCGCGCCGAGCACGATGACCAGGGCTCCGACCACCGTGAGGAACAGCACGACGCGATCGTAGAAGTGGAACCGCTGGAGGATCGCGACGACGATCAGCGCGACCAGGACCTTGCCCGCCCAGCTGACCAGCATGATCAGGCCGGCGGTGCTCGGCGGCAGCTTCGCGCCGAACAGCACGACGGCCGCGGTGGTGAGGATGAAGCCGCCACCGATCGCGGCGCCGAGCACGGCGCCCCACACGCCGGAGCCACCCGCGACGGCGGCGCCCAGCGCGACGGCCAGGACGACCAGCACACCCAGGCCGATCAGTCCGTAGCGCAGCGCGGACCGCAGCGGCGCGTCGGGGCCTGGCACGGGTCGGGGTGTGAAGCTCACAGCCGCCGACTTTACCCGGACGCCGATCCGTCACCCGCCGGGTCCCCACGCCGCAGCCCCGGAATGGCGGTGATCACCAAGGCGAAAACCAGCCCGCCCGCCATCAGCAACACGACCAGCGTGCGGTCCATCAACGAGGTGCCGACCGCGCCGAAGGCGAGCACGCCGACCCACAAATAGATCAACAGAACCACGCGCCGGTGCGAATGGCCGATCTGCAGCAAACGATGATGCAAGTGCATTTTGTCCGGCGTCGAGAAACTCACGCCCGCGCGAACCCGGCGCACAATGGCGAGCAACAGGTCGAGCACCGGAATGAACATCACCGCGCCGACCAGCAACAGCGGGGAAAGCAGACCGACGATGTCGCGCGGGCCGTACCCCTGCAACGGGATTCGCCCCGACGCGCCGGTCGACACCGCGGCCAGCATCAATCCGATCAGCATCGAGCCGGAGTCGCCCATGAATATGCGCGCGGGCTGGAAATTGTGCGGCAGGAATCCGAGGCATCCACCCGCGAGCGCGGCGGCCAGCAATGCCGGCGGGTAGGTGTCCACCGAGCCGCCCTGCTCGTTCATCAGTCCCAGGCAGAACACGAACACGGCCAGCGCCGCGATCAGACCCAGACCGGCCGCGAGGCCGTCCAGACCGTCGACGAAATTCATGGCGTTGACCAGTGTGACGGTGACCGCCACCGTGACCAGCCCGCCCTGCAAGCCGTCCAGCACCACCGTGGTGTTGCTGAACGGGTTGTAGATGACGTACCAGCCCAATCCCATGACGGCCATCACGCCCGCCGCCGTGACCTGGCCGGCGAACTTCGTCAGCGCGTCCAGCCCCCAGCGATCGTCGACGATGCCGACCAGCACGATGACCGTGGCGGCCACCAGCACGGCGATCGGGATGTCGGGTTTGTAGTCGAAGCCGCTGCGCAGCGCGGGCAACTGGTGGGCGAACAGCACCGCGGCTACCACACCGATGTACATGCCGACGCCGCCCATCCGCGGAATCGGCTTGACGTGCACGTCCCGGTCCCTGGGCACGGCGACCGCGCCGAAGCCGATCGCCAGCACCCGCACCCCGCCGGTGGCCAGGAACGTCACCACCGCGGAGATGAGCAGCACGACGAGCAGCTCCCGAAGCGGGACGACGGCACTCGAACCCATCATCCGCGCTGCTGTGCGGCGCCGCTGAGCGCTTCCGGCGACATGCCGAGCACCTCGGCGATGTCGGCGACCGGCACCGCGCCCACGCGCAGGATGCGGGGCTGGTCGGCGGTCAGATCGACGATGGTGGAGGCCACGGCGTGCTCGGCAGGGCCGCCGTCGAGGTAGACGCCGACCAGCTCACCGAGCTGGTCACGGGCTTCGGGCGCGGTCTTCGCCGGGGGCTGCCCGGACACGTTGGCACTCGACACCGCCAGCGGGCCGACCTCACGCAGCAGCTCCAGCGCGACCGGGTGCAGCGGCATCCGCAGCATCACCGTCCCGCGCGTGTCACCGAGATCCCAGGCGAGCGAAGGCGCTTGCTGCACAACGAGACTCAGGCCGCCGGGCCAGAACGCCCTGATCAGCTCGCGCGCCTGCGGGCGCACGGAGAAGACCAGGCCGTCGATGGTGTGCCAGGAACCGACGAGCACCGGCACGGGCATGTCCCTGCCGCGGCGCTTGGCCGCGAGCAGCGAACTCACCGCGGTGGCATCGAACGCGTCGGCGGCCAGCCCGTACAGGGTGTCGGTGGGCAGCACGACCAACCGTCCGGATTTCAGGGCGCTGGTGGCTGCGGACAGTCCGGCGGCGCGCGAGTCGGGATCCGCGCAGTCGTAGACGGTACTCACGGCACCCATCCTGGCATGCTGGGCCGCTGGGCCGCCTCCCCGGGTCTTCAGGCCATACCGGCTGCGGGCGGTAGTAGGTACGCGGAAGGAACACACCGGTTCCGGTGTGCTCCGGCGACAGACGTGCGACGCGGGGGTCAGGTGTGGGTGGCGGCGACGAAGCGAGGTTTGCCCGCCAGGTCCGGGTGTTCGACGACGTCGGTGAAGACGCCGGTGGCGGTGAGGAGGGCGGCCACGCCGGAGCCGTTGGTGTCGTCGTGCTCGATGGCGGTGGCGCCGCCGGGGCGCAGCAGCCTGGTGATGTTCGGGATCATCCCGCCGATGACCGACAGCCCGTCCGGGCCGCCGAACAGGGCGACGGACGGATCGTGCTCGGCCACCTCGGGGTCGAGGCGAGCGCCCTCCGGGATGTAGGGCGGGTTGGACAGCACGATGTCCACCCGGCCGTTCAGATCGGTGAGCAGTTCGGGATCGGTGGCGTCGTCGGCGTAGAGGGTGATGGGGGTATCGCCCGCGGCGATGCGGTCGTCGGCGTTGCGCCGCGCCCAGACCAGTGCGGCGGGATCGAGTTCGACGGCGTGCACCTCGGCGTCGGGGCGCGCGTGCGCGACAGCCAGCGCGAGCGCTCCTGATCCGGTGCACAGGTCGACGACGATCGGCGCGTGATCGTGCGGCAGCGCTTCCAATTGCGCCAGCGCCCACGCGTACAGCAACTCGGTCTCCGGGCGCGGCACGAAGACGCCGGGGCCGACCGCGAGGTCGAGCGCGCCCATCACGGCCGTCCCGATCAAGTGCTGCAAAGGGATTCGCTCCGCACGACGGGCGACCAGCTCGCGGAACGCGTCCAGCTCGTCCGGCGCCACCAGCGGGGTCAGCGCCAGCCGGGTTCGCTCCACACCGAGAACGTGCGCGGCCAAGTGCTCGGCGTCGGCGCGGGGGCTGTGCACGCCCGCCGTCCGTAACGTCTCGATGGCGTCGTTGATGACGGGGCGCAGCGCGACTCGGGTCGTAGACATGGCACCGACTCTGCCCGAAGGACGGTTATTCCGCGGCCATACGTGCTTCGCGATCCGCCTTCCCGAGCGCGTCCAGCAGCGCGTCGAGATCCCCGTCGAGCACTGCGTCGAGGTTGTGCGCCTTGAAACCGATCCGATGGTCGGTGATCCGGTTCTCGGGGAAGTTGTAGGTGCGGATCCGCTCGGAGCGGTCCACCGTGCGGATCTGGCTGGCGCGGCCCGCCGCCGCCTCCTGATCCGCCTGTTCTTCCGCCAGCGCCTGCAACCGCGCCGCGAGCACCTGCATGGCGCGCGCCTTGTTCTGCAACTGGGAGCGCTCGTTCTGGCAGGTGACGACGATGCCGGAGGGCAGATGGGTGATGCGCACCGCGGAGTCGGTGGTGTTGACGCCCTGACCGCCCTTCCCGGAGGAGCGGTAGACGTCGATGCGCAGATCCGACTCGTCGATCTGCACCTCTTCGATCTCGTCGGGCTCCGGATAGATCAGCACGCCCGCCGCCGACGTGTGGATGCGGCCCTGCGATTCCGTCACCGGGACGCGCTGCACCCGGTGCACCCCGCCCTCGAACTTGAAGCGCGACCAGACACCCTCGCGCGTCGCGTCACGGCTCTTGATCGACAGCGTCGCCTCTTTGTAACCGCCCAGGTCGGACAGGGTGACGTCGAGGATCTCGACTTTCCAGCCGTGGCGCTCGGCATACCGCACGTACATGCGGGCCAGGTCGGAGGCGAACAGCGCGGATTCCTCGCCGCCTTCCCCGGACTTCACCTCGAGCACGACGTCGTCGCCGTCGTGCGGGTCGCGGGGGGCCAGTAGGTCGGCCAGCGCCTGTTCCAGTTCCTCGACCTGTTGTTCCAGCTCCGGGACCTCCGCGGCGAACGAGGAGTCGTCGGCGGCGAGTTCCCGGGCGGCGGACAGATCGTCGCGCGCCGTCTCGAGCTTGCGATAGGTGGCCATGACCGGAGCCAGCTCGGCGAACCGCTTGCCGACCCGGCGCGCGGCGCCCGCATCGTTGTGCAGCGACGGATCGGCCAGCTGCGTCTCCAGGCCCGCGTACTCGGCCAGGATGTCGTCGATGGCGGACGGTTGCGTCACAGTGCTTCCTTCTCCTGATGCCGGTCCGTACAAAACACCGACGCCCGGCCTGCGCAGCAGGACCGGGCGTCGGCGAGGAAGCTACTTGGCGTCGGCCTTCTTGCCGGCACGCTTGCCGTAGCGGGCCTCGAAGCGGGCCACGCGGCCACCGGTGTCGAGGATCTTCTGCTTGCCGGTGTAGAACGGGTGGCATTGCGAGCAGACCTCGACGGTGATGTGTCCCGACTCCTTGGTGCTGCGAGTCTGGAAGGTGTTGCCGCAACCACAGACGACCGTGGTGTCGACATACGTCGGGTGAATTCCTGCCTTCATGGATGTCCTCTCGATTGTGGTCGCCGGGTCGCCCGCGCGCGCAAGCGCTGAGCGTGAACCGGAACCGACTAGGCGGGAGCTCTGCTCACCTGAGCAGACGCAACGACGGTTCAGTATGCCAGAACTGCCGTTACGCTCCCAAAACGCCCCCGGCGGGTGGTTTGTTCCCGCCCAGGTAATCCCCTACCGTTCCCGCCCCTGGAAGTCCGGGCACGCGAATCCGCGCCGCCTCCGGGACCCTGAAGTCGGGTAGTCCGCTACTCAGGAACGTGAACAAATTCGTTCATAGAGTTGCATACCTGGTGCACATCGGCGTGCCGAGACAGGAAGGAGACCTCGTGAACATCCGAATCGCGTCCGCGATCCTCGTTCTGCTGACTCTCGCGGTCGCCGTCGGTTTGTTCGCGCTCCCGGCAGGCACGCCCTATCCGGCGCCGGAGAACGCCGTGTACATCCGGGCTTCGGGGTCCGCCGCGCCGAACTCGGGGGTGGGGACGTGTGCGCTCGTCATGAGCTTCCTGATCTGCGGCGCCGCCACCATCGGTGTGGCGTTCTTCGGCCCCGGAGCGCCGAAAGGGTCCCGCATCAGCGGGACCCTTTCGACCGAACAGCTGGTCAGCTCACTCGTCGAGCGCTCCGGGCGCGGTCTTGCTCACCTGCATCAGGAACTCGAGGTTGTTCTTGGACTTCTTCAGACGGTCGATCAGCAGATCGATCGCCTGGTGCGAGTCCAGGCCGGACAGTACGCGGCGCAGCTTGTGCAACACCGCCGCCTCGTCGGGGTTGAGCAGTAGTTCGTCCTTGCGGGTACCGGACGGGTTGACGTCCACCGCGGGGAACACTCGCCGCTCCGCGATCTTGCGGTCCAGCTTGAGCTCGGCGTTACCGGTGCCCTTGAACTCCTCGAAGATCACCGTGTCACCGGTCGATCCGGTCTCCACCATCGCGGTGGCGATGATCGTCAGCGAGCCGCCGTTCTCGATGTTGCGCGCCGCGCCGAGGAACCGCTTGGGCGGGTACAGCGCGGTGGAATCCACACCACCGGAGAGGATGCGGCCCGAGGCGGGCGAGGAGTTGTTGTACGCGCGCCCGAGCCGGGTGATCGAGTCGAGCAGCACGACGACGTCCTTGCCCATCTCCACCAGGCGCTTGGCGCGCTCGATGGCGAGTTCGGCGACCGAGGTGTGGTCTGACGGCGGACGGTCGAAGGTCGAGGAGATGACCTCGCCCCGTACCGAACGCTGCATGTCGGTGACCTCTTCGGGACGCTCGTCGACCAGCACCACCATGAGGTAGACCTCGGGGTTGTTGGTCGCGATCGCGTTCGCGATGTCCTGCAGGATCGTGGTCTTACCCGCCTTCGGCGGCGACACGATCAGGGCGCGCTGGCCCTTGCCGATCGGCATGATCAGGTCGATCACGCGGGTGGTCAGCTTGTTCGGCTGAGTTTCCAGCCGTAGGCGCTGGTTCGGGTACAGCGGGGTGAGCTTGCCGAACTCGGGACGGCGCTTGGCCGCCTCGACGTCACCGCCGTTGACCGTGTCCAGCCGCACCAGCGGATCGAACTTCTGGCGCTGGTTGGACTGTTCGCCGTCGCGCGGAGCGCGCACCGCGCCGGTGATCGCGTCACCACGGCGCAGGCCGTTCTTGCGGACCAGGTTCATCGACACGTAGACGTCGTTCGGCCCGGCCAGGTAACCCGACGTGCGGACGAAGGCGTAGTTGTCCAGCACGTCGAGGATGCCCGCGACCGGCTGGAGGACGTCGTCCTCGCGGATCTCGAGCTCACGGGCCTCGCCGCCACCGGTCTCGCGGTCGCGCCCACGACGACGCTCACGGAAGCGGCGTCCGCGCCGTCCGCGACCGCCTTCCTCGTCGTCACCGCCGCGGCCGCCCGCGCTGCCGTTCTGGCTCTGGCCGCGCTCACCCTGGCCACGGTCGCTCTGACGGTCACCCTGGCCGCGCTCGCTCTGACGCTCACCCTGGCCACGGTCACTCTGACGGTCACCCTGGCCGCGCTCGCTCTGACGCTCACCCTGGCCACGGTCACCCTGGCCACGCTCACCCTGGCCACGGTCGCGGCGACGCTCGCCGCCCTGATCGGCGTCCTGCTTCGATTCGTCGGCACGCGTCTCGGCTGCTGCGGTGTCGGTCGCCGATCGCGCCTGGTCACGGCCCCGGCGCTGCCGGCCACGGCCGCGCTGGCCGCTCTCCCTGCCGGACTCCTCGGTGGTCTCGGTCGCCGTGGACGATGCCGACTCGCCCGCGTTCGTGGCGGCGGGCGCGGAATCGGCGGTGGCCGTCTTCGCCGGGGCGGGAGCCTCGGTGGGCGCGGCCGAAGCCGCGGGCGTCACGTCGAGGGTCGCCTGCTCGGCCTTGGCCGGCGCCGCGGAAGCGGCGGTCTTGGCGGAGGCATCGGCTTTCGCGGGGGTGTCGGCCTTGGCGGTTACCGCGGACTTGGCCTCGCTCTTGGCGGGCTTCTCCGCCTTGGCTGCCGCCGCCCTTCCGGCGGCCTGATTCTCCTTGATGGCGGCGATGAGATCGCCCTTGCGCATCCCGGAGGTGCCTCGGATACCGAGCTCCCCCGCAAGCGCGCGCAACTGCGGCAACAACATTCCAGTCAGCCCCGATCGTGCGACGTCGGTGTGTTCGCTCATCTTCGAAATCTGTCCGGATTCACTTTCGCGCTCGCCCGTCGGGTTCGATTCCACGCCGGGTGTCGCGAGCAGGTCCGTATCTGTCACGGAAATCCTTTCCTTCCCTCGATCGCCGTGTGCTGTTTCGAGGGTTCGTCCCGCAGCCCGGGCATTCTGCCGGACTGGGATGCGTCCGTCCGGGCGCTTTGTGCCGTATCACCTGCTCCGCCGGACCGGCGGCTTCTCCACCATTGGTGAAAGGTGGGGAGAGATCATTCCAGTTGCGCAGCTACGCAGCACCCCCATGGCCTGGAGGCTCGAGCCTGGAGCCTGCTGGAGCGATTGCCCTGATGAAGCACCGGCGTCTGATGCGCACGATGTACGGACTTGCCCAGGATAGCTGTCTATTGCGAATCTCGGCAAGACAGACTCGCCGTCAGTCGACCAGGACACCTTCGGCGATTCCCGGCTCCACCACGCGCAGGCCGTCGGCCGCCGCCAGTTCGCGCAGTTCCGCTGGAAATTCGCTGGTACCCAGGGCCAGGATGGTCGGGCCCGCCCCGGAGACGGTGGCCGCGATCCCCGCCGTGCGCAGGCGGGTGATCCAGGCCGTGGTCAGCGGTAGCGCGGGGGCACGCTGGGCCTGGTGCAGACGGTCCGCGGTGGCCGGCATCAGCAGGTCGGGACGCTGGGTCAGCGCCACCACCGCCAGCGCGGCGCGGCTGACGTTGAACGCGGCGTCGCCGTGCGACACGACGTCGGGCAGCAGGCCGCGGGTGTGCGCGGTGGACGAGCGCTCCTCGGGGATCAGCACGACCGGACGCAGCGCGGGATGAGCCTCGAGCCGCACCGCGCGGTAGGTGCGGCCGTGGTATTCGGTGCCCGGAGCCTCGTCCGCGGGATGCTCGCTCTCGGTCCACGAGACCACGATCCCGCCGAGCACACTGGCCGCCGCGTTGTCCGGATGACCCTCGAATTCCGCGGCCAGCTGGACCATTCGGTCGGCCGACGTGGCCAGCGCCGGGTCCAGCTTCGCGGCAAGGGCGCACCCCGCGGCGAGTCCGCCGACCACCGCCGAGGCCGAAGAGCCCAGCCCGCGCGAATGCGGAATCACGTTGCGGCACACCACATCGAGACCGTCGGCCCATACACCGGCCGACTCCAGGCCGCGCTCGATCGCGCGGACCACGAGATGTGAGGGGCCCCAGGGGACATCGTCGGCGCCCTCGCCCTCGACCCGGATGGTGAGCCCGGAATCGGTGGTGCGCACCTGGATCTCGTCGTAGATCCCCAATGCCATACCGAGCGAGTCGAACCCGGGACCGAGGTTCGCGGTGGACGCGGGTACCCGCGCGGTCACGGTCAGACCGGCGGGCAGCGTCGCGCTCATGAGCTGGCTCTCGCGCGAATTCAACTCAGGCCAGCTCTAACTCGGCGGCGACCGCGACCGGGTCGACCGAGATCGGCTGCACCTGCGGCATGCCCGACAGTGCGGTGTCGGGATCCTTCAGACCGTTGCCGGTCACGGTGCACACCACGGTGAGCCCGGAGTCCAGCCAGCCTTCCTTGCGGGCGGCGAGCACACCGGCCACACTGGCCGCCGACGCGGGCTCGACGAACACGCCTTCGGTGGCCGCGACGAGGCGGTACGCGTCGAGGATCTCCTCGTCGGTGGCGGCGCGGAACGCGCCATCCGACTGCTCCTTGGCCTCGACGGCGCCGTTCCAGGAGGCGGGCGCGCCGATCCGGATCGCGGTCGCGATGGTCTCGGGGTCCTTCACCGGTGCGCCGTTGACCAGCGGGGCAGCGCCCGCGGCCTGCACGCCGAGCATGCGCGGCAACCCGCCGGTGACGCCGTCGGCGTAGTACTCCCGGTAGCCCCGCCAGTACGCGGTGATGTTGCCCGCGTTGCCGACGGGAAGGGCGTGCACGTCGGGCGCCTTGCCGAGCACGTCGCAGATCTCGAAGGCCGCGGTCTTCTGGCCCTCGATGCGCGCCGGGTTCACCGAGTTCACCAGGCCGACACTGGGGAAATCGGCGGTGACCTTGCGGGCGAGTTCGAGGCAGTCGTCGAAGTTGCCCTGCACCTGGATGATCTTCGCGCCGAGCATGACCGCCTGGGCCAGCTTGCCCATCGCGATCTTGCCCTGCGGGATCAGCACGGCGCAGCTCATGCCCGCGCGGGTGGCGTACGCCGCGGCGGATGCCGAGGTGTTACCCGTGGACGCGCACAGCACCGCTTGCTGGCCGCGGTACTTGGCGTCGGTCATCGCCATCGTCATGCCGCGGTCCTTGAACGAACCGGTCGGGTTCAGGCCCTCCACCTTGAGGTACACGTCGCACCCGGTGATTTCCGACAGGTGCGGCGCGGGCACCAAGGGCGTGCCGCCCTCGTACAACGTGACCGGCTCCCAGTCGGCGGCGCCCGCGAGCCGGTCGCGGTAGGCCGCGATCAGGCCCGGCCAGCGGGAGTGCACTCCTGCCTGGGGCGCGACGCCGGTCGTACGGCCCCCCGGCTCCCGGCCGCCACCCCTCATGGAGTCGCTGCGCGACGCTGTGGTCATTCTTCGGTGCCTTCCAATCTCAGAACGCTGGTCACAGATGTGACGGATGCCATTTCCGCCAGGGCGGCCACGGTGTCCGCGAGCGCCGACTCCACTGCGTGGTGGGTCACCACGACGAGGCGCGCACCCGAGCCGTGCCCTTCTTGACGGACGGTCGAGATGCTCACCCCGTGATTGGCGAATTCGCCCGCCACCGCCGCCAGAACCCCAGGACGGTCCTCGACCTGCAAGTTGACGTGATAGCGGGTGGGCGTATCGCCGATCGGCGCGATCGGTAGCTCAGCATAAACCGATTCGCCGGGAGCGCGACCCCCGTAGAACTTGTTCCGGGCCGCCATCACCAGATCGCCGAGGACGGCGGAGGCGGTCGGGGCGCCGCCGGCGCCCTGCCCGTAGAACATCAGCCGCCCGGCGTTCTCCGCCTCCACGACTACGGCGTTGAAGGCTCCGGTCACCGCCGCCAGCGGGTGCTTACGCGGAATGAGCGCGGGGTAGACGCGCACCGAGACGCGCTCTTTGCCGCCGTCCTCCGGTCCCGGCTCGCCGGGACCCGCGTCTACCCGCTCGCAGATGGCCAGCAGTTTGACCGTGCAGTCGAGCGCCGACGCGGTCTCCAGATCCTCGGCGGAGATCCGCGAGATCCCCTCGCGGTACACGTCGGCGGCGGTGACCCGGGTGTGGAAGGCCAGCGAGGCGAGGATCGCGGCCTTGGCCGCGGCGTCGTAACCCTCCACGTCGGCGGTCGGATCGGCTTCCGCGTAGCCCAGCCGGGTGGCCTCGGCCAGCGTCGCCGAGTAGTCGGCGCCGGTCTCGTCCATCGCGGAGAGGATGAAGTTGGTGGTGCCGTTGACGATGCCGACGACCCGGTTCACCCGGTCGCCCGCCAGCGACTGGATCAACGGGCGCACCACGGGGATGGCGCCCGCGACTGCGGCCTCGAAGTACAGGTCGGCGCGGCTGCGCTCGGCGGCGGCGGCGAGTTCGCCGGTGTAGTCGGCCAGCAGGGCCTTGTTCGCGGTCACCACGGATTTGCCCGCGTTCAGCGCGGCCAGGATCAACCGGCGCGGCGGATCGATGCCGCCGATCACCTCCACCACCAGGTCGACGTCGTCGCGGGCGACCAGTGCGTCGGCGTCGGTAGTCAGCAGGCCCGCGGGAAGACCGCGGTCGGTGTCGAGGTTGCGGACCGCCACACCGCGTAGCACCACGGGGGCGCCGACGCGGGAACGCAGGTCCTCGGCGTGCTCGCGCAGGATGCGCACGACCTCGGTGCCGACATTGCCCATGCCCAGGACCGCGACACCGATCGGGCGATCGGTCCCCCACGCACCCTTGTTCGCGTTCGCCGTCACGCTTCCACCTCCAAGCTGAGCAGGTCCGCCACCGTCTCCCGGCGAAGGATCAGGCGTGGCTGTCCGTCCCGCACCGCGACGACCGCGGGACGGGTCAACTGGTTGTACCGACTGGACATCGAGTAGCAGTACGCGCCGGTGGCGGCGACGGCGACGAGGTCGCCGGGGCCGACATCGGCGGGCATCCAGGTGTCCCGGATGACGATGTCGCCGCTCTCGCAATGCTTTCCGACGACGCGCGCGACCACCGGTCCGGCCTGCGACGACCGCGAGACCAGGCGGCAGTCGTAGTCGGCCTGATACAGCGCGGGCCGGATGTTGTCGCTCATACCGCCGTCGACGCTCACGTAGCGGCGGCGCAGGCCACCGTCCAGCGAGACGTCCTTGATGGTGCCCACCTCGTAGAGCGTCACCGTGCCGGGCCCCGCGATGGCACGGCCGGGCTCCACCGCGATCACCGGCGTGGGCAGGCCCGCGCGTTCGGCTTCGGCCGCGACCAGCTCGCGCAGGTTCGCGGCGAACCGGTCCAGCGGCGGCGGGTCGTCCGACGGCAGGTACGAGATCCCCAGTCCGCCACCGAGGTCCAGCGTCGCGATCTGCGCGGTGCGCTCGACGCCGAACTTGTCGATGGCCTCCCGCAGCAAGCCGAGCATGCGCCGCGCGGCGATCTCGAAGCCGTCGATCTCGAAGATCTGCGAGCCGATGTGGCTGTGCAGACCGACCAGACGCAGGTTGTCGGCGTCGAAGACGCGCGCGAGCGCCTCCATCGCGTCGCCGCCCGCGATCGAGAAGCCGAACTTCTGGTCCTCGTGCGCGGTCGAGATGTATTCGTGGGTATGGGCTTCCACCCCGACGGTGACCCGGACCAGCACGTCCTGCACCACGCCCGCGCGGATCGCGACGGCTTCCAGGCGCTCGATCTCGATGAGCGAGTCGACCACCACGTGGCCGACACCGGCGGACACCGCGGCTTCCAGCTCCGCGACGGATTTATTGTTGCCGTGCAACGCGATTCGCTCGGCGGGGAAGCCCGCGTGCAACGCGATGGCCAGTTCGCCGCCGGAGCAGACGTCCAGCGCCAGGCCCTCGTCCCGGATCCAGCGGGCGACCTCGCCGCACAGGAACGCCTTGGACGCGTAGTGGACTCGCGCGTTCGCCCCGAAGGCGCGGACCATGTCACGGCAGCGGGAACGGAAGTCGTCCTCGTCGACCACGAACAGCGGAGTGCCGAACCGCTCGGCCAGCTCGTACACCGGCACGCCCGCCAAGTGGACGATGCCGGCCTCGTCGCGAGTGGCGTTGCGCGGCCATACGTTGGCGGGCAGGTCGATCATCTGCTTCGGATCGCTCGGACGCTCCGGCAGGTTCGGCGCGTGCGGAATCTCGGCATGCCGTGGACCGGCCGGATGCGCGCTCATTCTCCGACCTCGCTGTGCTCGCTCACTGAGCCTTCCTTCCTCGCTGTGGTCGACCGGCCGGTCACATGCGCTCCGGCGCGCCGACGCCGAGCAGGGCCAAGCCGTTGGCCAGGACCTGGCGGGTCGCGTTGACCAGAGCGAGCCGGGCCGCGTTCGTCGGGGAGACGGGGTCGTCACCCAGCGGCAGGACGCGCAGGTTCTTGTTGGTCTGGAAACGGTGGTACGCGCCGGCCAGCTCCTCCAGGTAGCGGGCCACCCGGTGCGGTTCACGCAGGCTCGCCGCACCGGCCACCACGCGCGGGTACTCGCCGAGGGTGCGGATCAGCTCGCCCTCCTCCTCCGCCGACAGCAGCGCGAGGTCGGCAGTGACGGAGTCGTAATCGAACTCGGCGGCGTTGCGGGCGATGGACGCGGTGCGCGCGTGCGCGTACTGCACGTAGTAGACCGGGTTCTCGTTGCTCTGGCTGGCCCACAGGTTCAGGTCGATGTCGATGCTCGAGTTCACCGACGAGCGCACCAGCGAGTACCGCGCCGCGTCCACGCCGATCGCCTCGACCAGGTCGTCGAGCGTCACCACGGTGCCCGCCCGCTTGCTCATCTTCACCGCGACGCCGTCGCGCAGCAGGTTCACCATCTGGCCGATCAGCACCTCGACGGTCGCCGGATCGTCGCCGAACGCGGCCGCGGCGGCCTTCAGCCTGCCGATGTAACCGTGGTGGTCGGCGCCGAGCATGTAGATGCACAGGTCGAAGCCGCGGGAGCGCTTGTCCTGGAAGTAGGCGATGTCGCCTGCGATGTAGGCGGCTTTGCCATCGCTCTTGAGGACCACCCGGTCCTGGTCGTCACCGTATTCCGAGCTGGCGATCCACCAGGCGCCGTCCTTCTCGTACAGGTCGCCGGAGTTCTTCAGCCGCTCCACGGCCTGCTCGACCGCGCCGGAGGCGAACAGCGAGCTCTCGTTGAAGTAGACGTCGAAGTCGGTGCCGAACTCGTGCAGCGACTCCCTGATGTGGGCGAACATCAGCTCGACGCCCTCGGCCCGGAACACCTCGAGGCGCTCGGCCTCCGGCTTGCTCAGCGCGTCCGGGTGCGCGGCCAGGATCTTGTCGGCGATCTCGCCGATGTAGGCGCCCGCGTATCCGTTCTCCGGGGTCGGCGCGCCGGTGGCGGCCGCGACCAGCGAGGCGGCGAACCGATCGATCTGCGCCCCGTGGTCGTTGAAGTAGTACTCGCGCACCACGTCGGCGCCCTGCGCGGCCAGAATGCGGCCCAGCGCGTCGCCGACCGAAGCCCACCGGGTTCCGCCCAGATGCACGGGACCGGTCGGGTTCGCCGAGACGAACTCGAGGTTGATCCGGGTGCCCTTCAGCGTCTCCGCGGTGCCGTACGCGGCGCCCGCGGCGAGTATCCGCTCGATGATCGCGCCCTGCGCGGAGGCCGCGAGGCGGATGTTCAGGAACCCGGGCCCGGCGACTTCGGCGGCGGCGACGCCGTCGGCCTCGGCCAGCGCGTCGGCCAGCCAGGTGGCCAGGTCACGCGGCTTGGTTCCGGCGCGCTTGGCCACCTGCATCGCGACATTCGTGGCATAGTCGCCGTGTTCGGGGTTGCGGGGGCGTTCCACGGTGACCTCGTCGGGCAGGACCGCAGGGTCCAGTCCACGTTCGACAAGCACCTTCGCCGCTGTCGAGCGAAGGAGATCTGCAAGGTCAGCTGGAGTCACGAGTCTCTATCCTATGGTCTTGGCGGGTGTACACCTCGGGGTGGGCACTGCGCAGCCAGCGGATCCATCAACGTCGAAAGAGCACACTGAGCGATGCCTAGCAGTCCCAGCGCCAAATCGGCCAAGGCCGCCAAGGCCGCGGCGAAGTTGTCCGATCCCCGCAAGCGAGGCAGACAAGGACAGCTTCCGAAGAAGAACCGGCAGATCCCCTGGCCGGCCATCGGCGCGGCCGTAGTAATCATCGCATTGATCGGCGCGCTGGCTTACAACCTGGTCCCCAAGTACCGGGAAAAGGCCGACCTGGACAAGTACACGCCGAGCGCGCAGAAGAAGGATCCGTCCGACGGGATCGCGGGTGTGGTGAAGAAGGAATACCCCGCGGGTCTGCACATCACGTCCAACCAGCGCGTGGCCTACGACCAGGCGCCGCCGTTCGGCGGTCCGCACGACCAGTCCTGGGCGACCTGCACCGGCATCGTCTACAGCAAGCCGATCCGGGTGGAGAACGCGGTGCACTCCCTCGAGCACGGCGCGGTGTGGATCGCCTACAACCCGGACAAGGTGAACGCCGACGGTATCGCCACGCTGAAGGCGAAGGTCGAGGGCAAGCCGTACACGATGATGTCGCCTTACCCCGGCCTCGATTCCGCCGTCTCGCTGCAGTCCTGGGGTCATCAGCTGAAGCTGGACAGCCCGGACGACAAGCGCGTCGGCCAGTTCATCACCGCGCTGCGGCTGAACAACTACGCCTACCCCGAAGTGGGCGCCGACTGCTCGACCATCGTCTTCGACACCGACAACCCGCCGCCGTTCGACCCGACGCCGCCCGGACCGGACGCGGTGCCGATGGACGGCAAGGGCCTGCAGCAGGACCAGTCCGAACTCGGTGGTGCGCCCGGCGGCCTGCCCGGTGTGCCCGGCGTTCCCGGTCTTCCCGGCCTGCCGGGCATGCCCGGCGCTCCGGTGCCCGCGCAGCCCGCCCCTGCCCAGCCCGCCCCCGGCGCGGGGCAGTAGTGGCCGACGATCGGAATCGCGGAGCCTCCGCTGCGCCCGGTGATCCCGAAGCCACCGGCTCGGGCCGAGGCAAAGCCGCGAGGTCCGGTGGTGCCGAAGCCACCGGATCCGGCGACCGCGCGGCGTCTACCCAACCCGGCACTCGTGCGGCGACCGGGACCGGTGGTGGCGAAGTCATCGGGTCCGTCACTCCCGAAACCATCGGCTCCGGCACTCGCGAGGTCGCCGGACCGGGCGGTCGCGACGCCACCGGATCCGATGAACGCACGGCGGGCACCGAACCCGGCACTCGCGAGGTCACTGGGCCGGAAGGTCGCGACGCCACCGGATCCGGCACTTCCGAAACCGTCGGCTCCGGCACTCGCGAGGTCACCGGACCGGGCGGTCGCGAAGCGTCGCGCGAGAGCAACCGAGTCGCCCAGGAGGCTCACATTTCGGCCGAGAAAGCACCTACCAGATCCGGCACGGGCGAAGCACCAGCCGGATCCCGCGATAGCGAAGCGGCCGGTTCAGATGCCCGCGAAGCACCGGCCGGGTCCGGCAGCGGGGGACAGTTCCGCCGACAGCGCACCGCGCTGCTGACCCTCGGCATCATCGGGGCCATTCTCATCGGCTTCGCGATCGGCGTGCTGGCCCGGATTCCGCTGGACAGGTCCCCGGAACCGGATCCGGGGCCGGTCGACGTCGGTTTCAGCCAGGACATGTCGGCGCATCACGCGCAAGCGGTCGAAATGGCGGGCGTGGTGCTGGTTCGTTCCACCGACACCGAGGTGCGCCGTCTGGCCTACGACATCCTCACCACCCAGCAGAGCCAGATCGGGCGCATGCAGGGGTGGCTGCAGCTGTGGGGCGAACCCGCGCAGGGCCTGGACGGGTTCATGGGCTGGATGACCGAACCGATGGGCGGCCACGACCACGCCGGGGGCGACATGCCGCATCACTCCGGCCCGGTGTCCGCCATGCCCGGCATGGCCACGCCCGCCGAACTCGCGGCGCTGCGCCAGGCCACCGGCCCCGCCCTGGACACCAAGTTCCTACAGCTCATGCTGCGCCACCATCAGGGTGGGCTGTCGATGATCGACTACGCCGCCCTGCACGCGGCCACCACAGCGGTGCGCACCCTCGCCGAAACCATGGCCACAACCCAGCGCGGCGAATCCGATCTGATGACCACCATGCTCACCGCCCGAGGCGCCGCCCCCCTCCCCTGACCCGAAACCACACCGCCGCCCGCGCTTTTTGGCGGACGGCCACCGATACGATAGGCTGACCCAGCCCGATCGGACCGCCTCCCCGGCCCCGACCGAGCCCTATCCCGCCCTCGTAGCTCAGGGGATAGAGCGTCTGCCTCCGGAGCAGAAGGCCGCAGGTTCGAATCCTGCCGAGGGCACGCACGACAAAGGCCCCATGACCAGCACTCGCTGGCAGGGGCCTTTCTCGTCCGCACCGTCAGCCCGCCTCGTTGACACGAGTCGACCCAACCTCGCCCGAAGTCTTCGCCGCCTCCCCCAGCGCCCCGGCGCACTTCGCACCGCCGCCGCGCCGAGACGCGCAGCGCGTACTGATGAGGCGTCGCCCGCACTGATGTTCCCCTCCGGTCGCATCAGCATGAACCGAAGGAGTGCTCGGCACGGCGAGAACCGTACCCGCGACCTACCTCCCGCCGACAGCACGGGCCGGACGCATAACGTCGAAGTCCGAAAGACGAAGCTTCGACTTGTTCGGGGGCGGCCCTCGGTCGCGTGCACCTGCGGTGGTCGCACCCGCTTTGATTACTCGTAGTGGAAGCGACAGGCGATGATCACGACCGTATCGTCCTCGATGACGTACACGATCCGGTGTTCAGTCGTGATCCGTCGCGACCAGTAGCCAGCCAAATTGTGTTTCAGCGCTTCTGGCTTTCCGATGCCTTCGTAGCCGTTGCGCTTGATGTCCGCGATCAGCGTGTTGATGCGCCGCAAGATCTTCTTGTCGTTGGCCAGCCACCATTGGTAGTCGTCCCAGGCAGGTTCCGTGAACGTAAGTTTCACTTACCCGCCTTGCGACGAGTCACCTTGCGCTCGGACTCAGGAAGACCCACTCGCGACAACCATGCACTGACCATGCGCAGGGCGGCTGAGAATTCCTCCGGATCGACGTCTGCGGGGGCCGCAAACGTCGGGGAAACCAGATCATTGAGGTAGAGAGCGGCCCTAGAAAACTCGGCGTCGAAGTGAGGGGGCCGCGCGGAATAGACCCGCACCCACTGACGCTTCGTCTCCCCATCATCCTCGTCCTCAGCAACCTCGACCAGTTCCCGAGGCGTTGCGCCGCCGCCACGATGCTCTGCGATAGAACGTTCGAGATGTCGCGCATTGGCCGGACTGCCCAGCAAGTACGCGGTCTCCTGGAGTGCCTGATACTCGCTGAGCGCGACAACGACGGCAGGCTCGTGACCCGCGCGAGTGATCACCACCTCTTCCAGGTCTTCGGTGGCAGTGTCGAGAACCGATGCGAAGTTAGCTCGCGCCTCGGTATAGCTCATCGGCTTCATGACTTCACTGTACAGGATTCTGTACAGATCGACCGTCGCGATGTCACCACGTCTCACAGCCGCAAGCGAATGAACGCCGCCGGACACCAGCGGACTGAACCGCCAGGTGACGGAACCACGATGACCGTGCAGATACTCCAGCGTCCGACCCGGGGGACTGCGGGGGCGGAGTCAGTCCAGTAGGCGGTGACAGACGCTTGCGTCCGCGCCACGACCGTATGCCCGTTCGAAGTCCTCGTAGCCCGGATCTATCTTGTCGTCCAGGTAGTACGGGACGAGAGCCGCCTCGACGCTGTTGCACACCCACGCCTCACCCGATCCGCTGTTTCGCAGCTGGAAGGTGATCCAGTGGTGGCCGGTGAGAGGAGCGCCCGCCGAGGCCGTGCATTCGCGACCTTTGACGGAGCCGAACTGGGGTAGGTCGATCGTGTAGCCGCAGGTGTAGGTCGGCAGAGTTTGGGCCTCCGCGGCGGGGGCGGTCACCAGACCGGCGGTGGCGGCCAGCAGGAATATCGGCAGCCCGAGTCGGGCCGTGCGGGTCGTTTTCATCACGGGTTCCTGTTCGAAAGAGAAATCAGTACTTCTCGGCACTCATAAGCAGCTGTCGCGCGCGCATCGCGGTCAGATCGGGCGACAGTTGCTGGCGTCCACACCGGCGTTGAGCACCGCCTCCGCCTCGTAAGATCCCATTTCCGGATGGATCGGCTTGCCGAGGTACGGAAACGCGCCACCGCACTCCCATTTCTCACCGGTGACGCTGTTCTCCATCCTGACCGGATAGAAGTAATTGCCGTCCAGCGGAGCGCCCGGAGACGCCGCGCACCTGCGCGCTCGCATCGAGCTGAATACCGCGAGGTAGCTGGTGATAGGCGTGTATCTGCAGGTGTAGGTCGGCAGCGGGGGCTGCGCCACGGCAGTCGGTGCCGTCGCCAGACCAGCAGTCGCGGCCAGCACGAGCACGGGAAGTCCTAGGAGGGTCAGACGGGCTGTGATCATCAAGGCTCCTACGCGAGAAGGTAATCACTGTCGCGCGACCCTCACAGGACGGCCTGAAGGAATCCTTAACGACTGGTAAGCACGGGCGGGTCGACCGGCCGCGGCTTCCGCGCCGGACCGGCCGCTGGAGTGTCCGGACCGTCCCGCTGGGATCGGCTACCTCGACCGACCGCGGAACAGCGACGCACTGCGCGCCGACGTCGCCGCTGGGCGAAGCGCTCGTCCGCCGAGTCGCGGTAGCCCTATGCCCGGTCGAACCTGCCACGGACGACGCCGACGGTGAAGGTGTCCCATGCGCCGGGCGTGAAGATCAGCGCCGGGCCGGTCGGGTTCTTCGAGTCACGAACGCCGACCGTGCCTCCGGCGAGGTGGGCGACCTCGACACAGTCGGCTCCGCCTTGGCTGTGGCTCGATTTGAACCAGCGCGCTCCGGACAAGTCAGCGTTCACGATCGAACTCCCTCGCAATCTCTCGCAACAGGTCACGGCTCGGTCGGGCGTCCGGACCTGCCTGTTGAAGCATCGCGAACGCCTCACGGAATCTGAGCACGTCCGCTCGCCTTTCAAGGTACGCGGCGCCAGTGTAGTTCTCGCAGTAGATGACCGGAGGCTCCGCCGTCTTGCCGCGCCCGTCGCGGACGAAATCCAAAATGGTGAACGGTGGCAGAGCTGCGCCGAGCGGAATTCCGGCGTGGAACGGCAGGATTCGGATATCTACGTTGGCGAGAGTGCTCATGTCCGCCAGGTGCCTAGACTGGGCAGCCATGACACGTCGGTTTCCGACCACAGTTCGCAAGACGGATTCGTGAAGCACGAACGACGCTCTTGTCGGGTTGCGAGACCGGGTGAGGATGCGTTGCCGCTGAGCACGAACCTGAATACGGCGTTCCAACTCCTCCTCTGTGTCTTCGGTGAAGTAACGGCGGTCGATGGCTCGCGTGTAGTCCGGTGTCTGTAGCAGTCCGGGTATGAGCAATGGCTGATAACTCGCCAATTCTGTCGCGCTGGCTTCCAATCCGACATACAGGTTGAACCAGGCCGGGATCAAGTCACCATAGGTATGCCACCACGACTTCGCCGGTGTCTGTTCGGCGAGCACCTTGGCGACAGCCGCGTTCTCGTCACTCAATCCATAGATTTCACAAAGCCCGGAAACATCCCGAACTCTGACCTTTTCGGTCAAACCGCGCTCCAGGCGGCTCAAAGTCGATTTGTTCCACTCCATGAGGGACGCGGCTCGCTCCAGGGTGAACCCGGCCCCCTACCGAGCCTCTTTCAGATACCTGCCGAGCTGCCGACGCGGCAGTGTGCTGCCCGTTTCCTCCGCGCGGTCGTCTGCCATGCACGCCTCCCCTGCCGTTGCATTCCGCGATCTCTGTTTGTTGCGGTCCGCGCCGATCGTAGGGGGCCTTGCACAACCGGAGCTGCCAATTTGCGCGAATTTGTGCACGTAATCCGTTGCAGGAACCGGCTATCCGCACTTCGCACATCCTTTGCCGCATGCCACCGGACATCCGACTCAGCAGAACTCAGGCCGACGTGCTGGCAGCACTCGAGCCGGGCGGAATCTTGTCCGTCGATGCGCTGATGAAGACGGTGAACCTGGCCGGATGGCAGGTCCGCCGCACTTTGCCACATCTCCAGTCGGCGGGGCTGATCATGCATGCCGGGCTGATCAGCCGTCGCGGATACCAGATCACCGCCCTCGGCAGGCGGGCGCTCGCCACCTACGGCGGGATCGACACCACGCGAGGGAGGCCCGATGTTGCGCCGCACGACATGTGGTGATCACACCGTCCTCTGGCGGATCATCCGAGAGTCACGGATCGCGATCGAATCACTGATCGACGATGCCGCGACGACCCCTGCCTGCCGGATGAGAATGGACGGCTCCATTGTCGATATCCCGAACGGCGACCCCGGCGTGGTCCTTTTCGGCCAGGGCGACCACCGCCCCGACCTCGCCCAAGTCCGCGAGTGGTTCCCCAGACACTTCCACCTCTGGAATGCGGTGAAATCCGACTACTGGAACGCCGTAGCGCCCCGTCGATAACGCGAGTGGCACACCACCGAGAGGTCTACTCGGCGTTTGCCTCAGCCATGTGCCACTCGTCGATTAGGCCGCCGGGAGGCGAGGCGCCGGTCGGGGGGACGGTTTGCGTTATCGGGGCGCCTACTATGGCACCGTGTGAGGTTGTCGACGCTGGTCATCGGAGGCGTGCGCGATGTGGTGCAGCGGGGTGTGTTTACTCGGAGGAGGGTGAACAGTATTGGCTGACAGTGGGATTCGGCGCGGATCGGTACTGCGCTGGATCATGGCGGGGATCCTGGCGACGGTCGCGGGGCTCGGGATCGTACTGCTGGCCGAGATCACCGGAAGTCGGCCGCCTTTCGATCCGGACGTGGTTCCGGGAACGCAAGTCGTTTGGGTGACAGCCCCGGCAGGCGCCGATCGAGGGACGTTGGAATTGTGGCAGCGGAACCGGTTTCGACGGTGGGAGCGCACGTTGGCGGTACCCGCCTGGGTGGGCTCGGCGGGGATTTCACGGGAGGCCAGAGAAGGGGCGGCGTACACGCCGGAGGGGACGTTCACGTTGACCGAAGGGTTCGGTCGATTGCCCGGTGCGGACGCGAAGCTTCCCTATCTGGCGGTGGATGAGTCCATGTGGTGGGTGTCCGATACGGAGAGCCCGCTGTACAACCAGGAATATCGGTGTGCCGAGGGCGAATGTCCGTTCGACACCACGCTCAGCGAGAATCTCGGCCGGACCGACCCGCAATACAATTACGCGCTGGTCATCGACTACAACCGTTTTCCGGTCGTGCCGAATCGGGGCTCGGCTTTCTTCGTCCATGTGGAGGTCGGCAGGCCGACGGCAGGGTGCGTCGCGGTCGGTGACGACGTCATGCGTACGTTGCTGACCACCCTCGAGCCGTCGCGGAAGCCTGTTATCGGCATCTACGCGATCTGATCCGTTGCCGCGACCGGCTCGATGGCGATGCTCGGTTACTCGGCCGGAGCGACTCCGCTTCGCGCCGCCGGTCACCAGGTCGGCCACCCGGCGGCACGTAGCCCGCCGACAGCTGCGAACGAATCCGGCGATCGACGGCGTTGCGTACGTAGACGAGGGTTTTCTCGAATGCCGCCGTGATATGAGCGAAGGGCCCCGGAAGCCGGAGCCCTTCTCGAATGGTGGGTGACGCGTGCGATCAGAGGGTCACGACAAAGGTTCGGTGGGCTTGGCGGCGGACGTGAGGACGCCTGCGTTGGTGAGGTAGGTGAAGGCGGGGGCCGTCAGACCAGGCTGGAGGAAATAGAAATGAGCCTTGGTGACGGTGCCGTTCTCGGTGGCGTCGCAGAGGGCGTGCAGGGCGGTGGGGTCGACGGTGAGGGCGGTGAGCTTGCCCGCCTCGTAGTCCATCTCCACCCACTTCGCGTGGATGGCGGCGCTCATGACGCTGCCGGTGAAACTCTCCCGGTCGGAAGCGGCGCTCAGGCCCATTTCGAGACCGTCGTCGAGGTCGGTCGGCGTGTGCTGCCAGCGGCCGAACTCCCACCAGCGCACGAAGCTGACCGGGCCGTCGACGCCGCCGGGCAGCTTCGCCGTCGGTTCCACCGAGCGCACCCAGGCGGGCGCCGCGGCAAGCGGATCGTAGGAGGTCCCAGCGACCTCGTTGTCCTCGTCCCGCCCGAATAGCAGCGCGCGGTCGCCGGGGTATCTGACCAGCGAGTACCAGTTGCCCTCGCCGTCGTCGCTGATCAGCCGGCCACCTTCCACTCCGGCCGTCTGCCCGATCTCCTGTCCGCTCGCGACCCGATCCGTGCGAGTGGCGGCGGTGATCACGTCCAAGACGGTCACGCGCGCCCACAGCACCTCGGGATGCGGCAACTGAAATCCCATGCCGGGCAACGTATCACCGGCCCCCTACGGCGACAACCGATCGGCAACCGGCCGGACAACCCCGTCGGTCGCACGTGCCCACCCCGGCAAACAGGGTGGGACAGGGCGCTCACAGGGGTCCCTCGAGCTCGGGAAGAAGGGGCAAATTCATAGCTATGACGCTCGGGCCGGTGCAGCATCCCGGACCGATCAGGCGGACTCCGGTTCGGATCGCTCGGTGCGCCGGGGGCGCAGGGCGTAGGCCGGGACCAGTTGGTCGCGCACGTGCAGGTCCGGGCGACCGTCGGCGAACTGGATGCTGTAGGTCACCCGTCCCATCCAGTCCCCGTCGACGGTGGGGAACCAGTGCGTCAAGGTGCCGGGGCGCTCGCCGCGCATGACGACTCCCGCGCCGTTCACGTGCCGCGGGGCGCCGGGGTCGCGGACCAGGATCGCGTCCAGTCGGACCCACACCGGGCGCGGCGGGTAGGTCAGTGTCCGGTAGTAGTGGCCGGTCCTGTTCGGGTAGACCAGCTCCGGTCCCGTGCCTTCGGTTCGCGGCGTTTCATCGCTAATCGAACCCATGTTCGAATGTTAGCCGGACATATGCGGCAAGCACCAGGCAACCCGGTCTCGAATCGGACGACATGACACCGACCACACGCCTATGGCAGTCGCGCCAGTGACGTTCTAATATGATCGTTCTAGAACAATCACTTCAGAAGGAGTCGGACATGTCCGTGAAGAGCGAGGTCGTCAAGGGTTTCTACACCGCTACGCAGACGGGTGACGGACCGGCGATCCTGGCCCTGCTGCATCCGGAGTTCGAAGTGCGCACCGCCCCGGGCATGCCGTGCGGCGCGGGCGGCGCCTTCCACGGCCCGCTGGCGGCCATGGCGCGGATCTGGGGCGCGGTTGCCAGGGACTTCGACACCGCGCCGTTCGACGAGACCTGGCAGGAGACCACGGACGGCACCGTCGTGGTGACAGGTCACTATCGGGGCGCGGCCCGCGCGACCGGCCGTGCGTACGAGGCCGAGTTCGTGCACCTGTGGCAGGTCGACGACGAAGGCCGCATCACGCGACTGCACCAGTACACCGACACCGCGCGCTGGCACGCCGCATTGGCCGCCTGACGTCGCGGAACCGTTCACCGCGCGTCCGACCACCGCACCGCGGCGACATCGCCCGTCGCCCCGCCCGAACGATCCGACCCGTTTGGTTTCCGCTACCCCGGGCACGCCTTGGCGTAAAGATCCAGGCACCGGGGGTAGACCGGAGGACGAGATGACTTATCCGCCGGGCGGGCAACCGCCGGATGATCGACCGCCCCACCCGCAACAGCCCTCGCCCGGCTATCCTCCGCCCGAACAAGGGCAGCCACCCTCGACCCCGGGTAATCCGCCCCCCGGACCCGGTCAGCCACACTGGAACGCTGGTTATCCGCCCCCCGGACCCGGTCAGCCGCCCTCGGCCCCTGGTTATCCGCCCCCCGGACCTGGGCAACCCCCCTCGGCCCCTGGTTATCCACCCCCCGGCTACCCGCCCTGGGGATATCCGCCGCCGTCCAAGAAGAGCCACACCGGCTTGATCGTCGGCTTGGTGGCGATAGTCGCTCTGGTGATCGCGGGCGCGGTGATCGCGGGGGTGTTCCTGACCTCGCAGGGCAGAGGTCCGCTCGCCTCGGACGAGAAACGGATCGAACTCGCGATTCGCGACTTCTACGAGACCCTCGACACCCGAGGCTTCCGCGCGGCGGCCGAGCAGGCGTGCGCGCACGAACGCGCCGCGTTCGAGGCGATGACCGAGAGCGAGAAGAGCGAATTCGACAGCACCTCGATTTCGGTCATCATCGATAGGATCGACGACATCGTCGTCACCGGAGACACCGCGACCGCGAAGGTCACCGGCAAGCTCACCGTCGCGGTGCCCGGCGAGCAGCCCGATACCGAATCAAGCACGACCGAGCATCTGACGAAAGAAGACGGCAAGTGGAAGGTCTGCTCCGCGGAGGGCACGCGCTGATCGCATGCACCCACGCATGAGTTGTTGCGGACCGAACCGCAGAACCGTTCTCGGGGCACTCGGCCTCGCCGCACTCCTCCCCTTCGCCGGTCGAACGAAAGCTCGGGCACTGCCGGACGCGGCGGTCGCCACCGATCTGGAAGTCGTGACGATCACCGACACCACGGTGATCCTCACCTGGACCACGCTCGCCCCCGACCCGGCCGGACGGCTGATCCCCGTCGACGCCGACACCCACGTACGGATCGGTCCCGCCGACTCGGCGCGCGCGCCGGTGCCGGTCTTCGCCGACGACCACCCGACGCCGTTCCACTATGCCGAGATCGGCGGGCTCGAACCGGGCCGCGCCTACCGCTTCGAAGCCTGGTCGGCGGGTCTGCGCGCCACGCCCGCGCTATCGCTCACCACGTCCGATCCCGCCGCGCCGGAAGCACGCGGCGAGTTCACCACCCTAATTCCGCCGCCCGGCCGCAGGCTGCGCACCCTTGCGCTGGCCAACGATGTGCACTTCGGCGAGCAGGTCAGCGGGCTGATCGCCGGTGACCTGCCGCCCGGCTTCCGGCAGGGCCCCGGCCTCGCGCCCTATCCCGAGGTGATGCTGGCCGCGGTGCTGGACGACCTGCGCCGTCCCGACCGGGGAGCCGAACTGCTGCTGCTCGCGGGCGACCTGACCGCCGAAGCCTCCGAGCTCGACACCCGCACGGTGCGGGCCCGTCTCGACGGGTGGGGGGCGCTCGGCCGCGACTACCTCGCCGTGCGCGGCAATCACGACCGGCCGCATACGGGCGGCGAGTACGCCGGTTGCGCCCCCGCGCCCGCCGACCACCGTGACTGCTGGGCCGATGCCTTCTCCGCGCGCCAGCAACTCGTCGGGCACGAGGTGGGCGGGCTGCGCGTGCTCGGCTTGGATACCAGCAGCCTGGACGGCGCGGGCGGGTCCATCGAGCGCGCGCAATTCGATCATCTCGCCGAACGTCTGCGCGCCGATCCGGACAGGCCGACCCTGCTGTTCGGCCACCACCCCGTCACGACCGAGTCCGGGCTGACCAACCTCGCCGGCCCGGGTTTCGTGCTCGACGGACGCGACAGCGGCGAACTGCAAGCGCTCTATGCCCGCTCCCCCGGCGTCTTCTTGCAGCACAGCGGCCACACCCACCGCAACCGCCGCACCAGGCCGGACGTGCAGTGCGCGGTGGAGTTCCTCGAGGTCGCCGCGGTCAAGGAGTATCCGGGCGGCTACAGCCTGCTGCGCCTCTACGAGGGCGGCTACATGGTCAACTTCTACAAGACCCGCACCGAGGACGCGCGGCGCTGGAGCGCGCTCACCCGTGGCGAGTACTTCGGACTGCTTCCGGATTACACGCTCGGCACCTGCGCCGATCGCAATCACGTTGTGCCGCGCGATTTCTCGGGTCTGCGGTAGCGGGCGCGCGGGTTCGCCGCATCCGGGAAACGTTTGCGCACGTCGGACGCTGTATCTTCCTTAGGTAAGCCTCAACATATGCAACGGGGAACGCGGTCGGAAGGACGAGGATGAAGCCGGTCAGATGGAAGACGATTGCCGCTGGATTGGTCCTCGCGATGACGGCGCTCGGCAGCACGGCTTGCTCGAATTCCTCCGACGACGCGAACGAGATCACCGTCTACAACGCGCAGCACGAGTCGCTCACCAAAGAATGGGCCGACGCGTTCACCAAGGAAACCGGCATCAAGGTGACGTTGCGCCAGGGCGGTGACACGGCGCTGGGCAACCAGCTGGTCGCCGAGGGCGGTGCCTCGCCCGCCGACGTCTTCCTCACCGAGAACTCCCCCGCCATGGCGCTGGTGGAGAACGCGGGCCTGTTCGCCGACGTGAACGCCGAGACGCTGGCGCAGGTGCCCGCGCAGTTCCGCCCGTCCACCGGCAAGTGGACCGGCGTGGCCGCGCGCTCGACGGTTTTCGTCTACAACAAGAACAAGGTCCAGCCCGGCCAATTGCCTGCCTCGCTGCTCGACCTGGCGCAACCGCAGTGGAAGGGGCGCTGGGGCGCGGGCGTTTCCGGCGCCGACTTCCAGGCCATCGTCGCCGCCCTGCTCGCGCTGAAGGGCGAGGACGCCACCCGCGCCTGGCTGAAGGGCATGACGGAGAACGCGACACCGTTCCCGAACAACGTCGCCACCATGAAGGCGGTCAACTCGGGCAGCCCGGACGGCGGCGTCATCTACCACTACTACTGGTACCGCGACCAGGCGAATACGAAGGAGAGCAGCGCCGACACCGCCCTGCACTACTTCAGGAACCAGGATCCGGGCGCCTTCGTCAGCGTCTCCGGCGGCGGCGTGCTGAAGGCGAGCAAGAAGCAGGAGGCGGCGCAGAAGTTCCTGGCGTTCATCGTCGGCAAGGCGGGGCAAGAGGTGTTGCGTGACGGCACATCGCTGGAATACCCGGTCGCCAGTGGCGTCGCCGCGAACCCGGCGCTGCCGCCGCTGGCCGACTTGCAGGCTCCGGCGATCGACCCGTCGAAGCTCGATTCGAAGAAGGTCACGCAGCTGATGACCGAAGCCGGTCTGCTGTAGCCGTGGCGCTCCGGAACGTCGTCGCGGCGCCCCGGGTCGGCAGACCGGGGCCGGTGGTCACGGGCGTCGCGCTGCTGCTGGTGGCGGCGACGTTCGTGCCGCTCGGGTACATCGTTTCGACCGTTTTCTCCACCGGTGTCGATCAGGCGGCAGAACTGGTGTTCCGGCCCAGAGTCGGTGAGCTGCTGGGCAATACGGCCGCGCTGGTGGCGTGCACCGTGCCGATCTGCGTGGCGCTCGGCGTCGGGCTGGCGTGGGTGGTGGAACGCACCGACGTGCCTGGGAAGTCGTGGTGGGGGCCGGTTTTCGCGGCTCCGCTGGCGGTGCCCGCCTTCGTCAACAGCTACGCCTGGGTCAGCGTCTTCCCGACCATGCACGGTCTTCGGGCGGGCGTGGTGATCTCCACGATGTCCTATTTCCCGCTGGTCTATCTGCCCGCCGCCGCCACGCTGCGCCGCCTGGATCCGGCGGTGGAGGAGTCGGCGCGGGCGCTGGGGTCGGGACCGGTCGCGGTGTTCGCGCGGATCGTGCTACCGCAGCTGCGCTTGGCCGTCCTCGGTGGCGGGCTGCTCATCGGGCTGCATCTGCTCGCCGAGTACGGCGCCTTCGTGATGGTCCGGTTCGACACGTTCACCACGGCCATCTTCGAGCAGTACCAGTCCAGCTTCGCCGGTCCGGCGGGCAGCATGCTGGCCGGTGTGCTCGTGCTGTGCTGCCTGGCGCTGCTCGGGGCCGAGGCGGGACTGCGCGGCCGGGCGCGCTACGCGCGGATCGGCAGCGGGGCTCCGCGCGCCGCGGCCCGGATCCGGTTGGGCGCCGGCACGTTACCGGTTCTGGCCGTGCTCGTCGCGGTGACGGCGGCCGCGCTGGGCGTGCCGCTGTGGACCATCGGGCGCTGGTTGCGCATCGGCGGAGCGGCGGTATGGGATGTCACCGACATCGGCAACGCGCTCGGGCAGACGGTCGGCCTCGCGGCCGTCGCCGCGCTGCTCACCACCCTGTGCGCGTTCCCGGTGGCGTGGATCGCGGTGCGTTCCACCTCGGCGTTCGCGCGGCTGGTCGAGGGCGCCAACTACGTCACCAGCTCGTTGCCCGGCATCGTGATCGCGCTGGCCATGGTGACCGTGACGATCCGGTGGGTGCCCGCGCTCTACCAGACGGCGGGCATGGTGATCGCCGCCTATCTCCTGCTGTTCCTGCCGCGTGCCCTGGTCAGCGTGCGGGCCGGGCTCGCCCAGGTGCCGGTCGGCTTGGAGGAGGCGTCCCGTTCGCTGGGTAAATCGGCGCCGGCGACGTTCTTCCTGGTCACGCTGCGTCTCGCGGCGCCGGCCGCGGCCGCCGCCGCCGCACTGGTGTTCGTCGCGGTGGCGACCGAGCTGACCGCGACCCTCTTGCTGGCGCCCAACGGAACTCGCACGCTGGCGATGCGATTCTGGGGCCTGTCCGGCGAATTGGATTACGCCGCCGCCGCTCCGTACGCCCTGATCATGATCGCCGCCGCCGTGCCCGTGACGTACTTGCTGTTCACCAACTCGCAGAAGGCGGCCGGGATATGAGTCGCGTTGTCGTCACGGATGTGTCGAAGACCTTCGGTCACACCCGGGTTCTCGGTGGCATCACCCTGGACGTGCCGAACCGCACCGCCACCGCCGTGGTCGGGTCGTCGGGATGCGGCAAGACCACGCTGCTGCGCGTGATCGCCGGATTCGAGTCGCCGGACACGGGTTCGGTGTCGATCGGGACGGAAACCGTTGTCGGCGAACGAGTCTCGGTGCCGCCGCAGCGTCGCAACATCGGATACGTCGCCCAGGACGGGGCACTGTTCCCCCATCTGACCGTCGGCCAGAACATCGCCTACGGCCTGCCCGGCTCGGCCCGCCGCAACGACCGGCGGGTGCGCGAACTGCTGGAGATGGTGTCGCTGCACGCGTCCTACGCCGACCGGCGGCCGCATCAGCTCTCCGGCGGCCAGCAGCAGCGCGTGGCCCTGGCCCGCGCACTGGCGCGCAAACCGTCGGTGATGCTGCTGGACGAGCCGTTCAGCGCGCTGGACGCGGGCTTGCGCGCCACGACCAGGCAGGCCGTGGCCGACACGCTGCGCGAGGCGGGCATGACCAGCATCCTGGTGACCCACGACCAGGAGGAGGCGCTGAGCTTCGCCGAACAGGTCGCGGTGATGCGGGAGGGGCGCTTCACCCAGGTCGGGACGCCGGAGCAGGTCTACGCCACGCCGAAGGACCTGTTCACCGCCCGGTTCCTCGGCGATTGCGTGCTGCTGGAGGCGGTGGTCGAGGGCGATGTGGCCAAGTGCGCTCTGGGCCGGATTCCGGTGCAGCGCAACGCCGCGAGCGGACCGGCCACCGTCATGCTGCGACCGGAACAGCTCGTGGCCGATGTCGCTTCGGAGAACGAGGCGGAGAGCGGCCGGATCAGCGCCGTCGACTTCCGCGGCGCCGATGTCATCCTGACCATCGACCTGGACGGCGCGAGCACTCCCATCCGGGTACGCCGCGCCAGCGTGGCCGCCCCAGTGACCGGGCAGCGGGTGCGCCTCGACGTGGTCGGCACGGCCGTGGCGTACACCGAACCGAACGACGCCGTCTGACGCGGCACGCTGCGCGAGAACCCGGGCATACCGGGTAGCGGCATGCCTCGAAATGCTCGACTCGGCGATGACGCGCACCGAGCCGAGCACCGAGGACACTTGGAGCGAGCGGCGGGAATTGAACCCGCGTAAACGGCTTTGCAGACCGTTGCCTAAACCACTCAGCCACGCCCGCCTCGCCTTAGATAGTGCCCCCGGCGGGTAGGCCCGGCCTACCATTGCGCTCACGGTGATCCGAAGCCTGGTCGGATGTCCCCGTCCGCCCATGGCGGCATGGAATGATCGGAACATGTCTCGGCCACGCCCGCTTCCGAACGACCCGATCGAGGAGGCCCACCGCCAGTGGGTCGGCCACGGCTGGGGGGATGTCGCCGACGGCATGGCCGCGGTGACGTCACTGGTGCGGGCTCAGCAAATCGTGATGGCGCGGGTGGACGAGGCGCTCAAACCCACCGGTTTGACCTTCTCCCGCTACGAGCTGCTCATGCTGCTCAATTTCAGCAAAACCGGTGCGCTGCCGATGGCGAAGGCCAGCGCGCGCCTGCAGGTGCACCCCACCAGCGTCACCAACACCGTGGACCGGCTGGAGGCGGCGAAGCTCGTCGAGCGCGTACCGCATCCCAGCGACCGGCGCGCTACCCTGATCGAAATCACCGACGCGGGACGGGAATTGGTGGCGAAGGCGACCGAGGAACTCAACGCGAAGGTTTTCGCGCTCCCCGGACTCCCCCCGGAACGATTGCACACTCTGCTGCAACTGCTCGCCGAATTCCGACATGCCGCGGGCGACTTCGACACCGCCGAGGGAACGGCGCGCTGGTCGGCTACGGCCACAGACTGATTCGACGTACCGGTCGGTCGCATACCCGGTGCGACCGACCGGCGGGTGACGATCGGGCATCCAACCGGCGAATTGCCGGGCATGCCGTCTTGGCAGCGGAAGCGAAAAGGTCCACCATGTAAATCATGGTGCTGGTCTTGGGGGTATCGGCGGGCGCTGGCGGCGCCCATGCGATGCTGACACACTCCGATCAGCCACACCTACCCCCGATCGATCGCTGCGAAGTGCCGCGCCGGGCGGGCGGCGGTGTCGAGGAATCGGTCTTCGAGGCGATCCGCCGGATGAACGGCGCCGCCGACCGGCGTGACGAGCTGATCTCGGGCACGGCGGTGACGTGCCGCTGTCCGCTGCACGCCGACGCCATCCGCGCGGGCGTGCGCGGCCGCGGCGTGACCATCGTCGACGAACCCCTCGCCCAGCTGCGCTATCTGCGCTTCACCGGGCAACTGCCGGACAGCGGCTCGGTGATCCTCTACGACCTGGGCAGCTCGGGGCTGACCATCACGCATGTCGATTGCCGCACCGACGCGATCCTGTCCAGCAAGCGCAGCACGGTGCTCGGTGGCGACGGCTACGACGCGCTGTTGCGCTGGCGGCTGGCCCGCGACGGCGTACTCACCGACACGCCGACCATCCGGCGCCACCGCGAGGAACTGAGCGAGGCGCGGGTGGTCACCGCCATCGACGACGGCACCGGCGACCGTGCCGTCGTCACCCGCAGCGATCTGGCCGAATTGTGCGCGGCGGGCATCCATCACTCGGTGTCGTTCGTGCGGCAGATCATCGACGAGACCGGTGTGCGGCCGGAGGCGATGGTGCTGCTCGGCGGCTGCACGCGCAGTCCGAGCATTCGCGCCGAACTGGCGGAACTGATCGACCTGCCGATCGTCTACGATCCCGAGCCCGAGGTCGTCTCCGCGCGCGGCGCCGTGTTGCTCGCCGCCGAACGAAGGGGCGGCGACGTGCGGATGGCCCGGCTGCGCGCCGGAGCCACCCTCGTCCCGGTCGCCGTCGACCGGCGCAAACTCATCGCGGCGGCCGCGGTCACCGTCGCCCTGGGCGCCACGATCGCCGGACTGCTCGCCGCGCAGAAGGACGCGCCGACGCCGGAGGGCAACAAGGTGCCCACACCCGCGGAGATCGTCGCGCCCACATCGGGGCCCTTCGGATGACTCGCGACGAACCCGCCCGGCCGGAGGGATCGGCCGGGCGGGTCGGACGTCAGCGGTTGGTGAACTTCGCCGGACGCTTCTCGACGAAGGCGCTCATGCCTTCCTTCTGATCCTCGATCGCGAACAGCGAGTGGAACACTCGGCGTTCGAAGCGCAGGCCCTCGGCGAGCGTCGTCTCGAACGAGCGGTTCACCGCTTCCTTGGCGATCATGGCGACCGGCAGCGACATGGACGCGATGGTCTCGGCGACCTCGGCCGCGGTGTCGAGCAGCTCCGCCGCGGGCACGATGCGCGAGACCAGCCCCGCCCGCTCGGCCTCCTCGGCGTCCATGTTGCGGCCGGTGAGCACCAGATCCATGGCCTTGGCCTTGCCGATCGCGCGGGTCAGGCGCTGCGAGCCGCCGATGCCGGGGATGACGCCCAGCTTGATCTCCGGCTGCCCGAACTTCGCCGTATCGGCCGCGAGCAGGACGTCGCAGATCATCGCCAGCTCACAGCCGCCGCCCAGCGCGTAGCCCGCCACCGCGGCGATGGTGGGCTTGCGGAACTGCGCCAGCCGGTCCCAGCGGGCGAAGTAGTCGTCCATGAACATGTCCATGTACGACTTGGGCTGCATCTCCTTGATGTCGGCGCCCGCCGCGAAGGCCCGCTCCGAGCCGGTGATCACGATGGCACCGATCTCGTGGTCGTGCTCGAGTTCGTCGAGCGCGGCGATGACGTCGTCGAGCACCTGCGCGTTCAGCGCGTTCAGCGCCTTCGGGCGGTTCAGGGTGATCCAGCCGACCCGGCCCTTGCGTTCCAGCAGAATCGTCTCGAAGTCTGTCACTCGGCACCCTCTTGGTCGGAACGGTCACGGATATCGGTGACGATAGCCGAGAAGTCCCGTCCGGCATCCGTCTGGTTGAAGCGGTCGTAGATCGCGGCGGCCAGCAACCCGAGCTGTCCGTCGATGTTGTTCTCGCGCAGGGCGTTCGCGGCCAGACCCAGGTCCTTCGCCATCAGGGCGGTGGCGAAACCCGGCTGGTAGTCGTTGTTGGCCGGGCTGGTCGGCACCGGGCCCGGAACCGGGCAGTAGCTGGTCAGCGCCCAGCTCTGGCCGGAGGCGGTGGAGACCACGTCGAAGAACGACTGATGGCTCAGGCCCAGCTTCTCGCCGAGCACCAGCGATTCCGACAGCGCGATCATCGACACGCCCAGCAGCATGTTGTTGCAGATCTTCGCCGCCTGACCGACGCCGGAGCCGCCGCAGTGCACGACCTTGCCGCCCATCACCCCGAGCACCGGAAGCGCGGCGGCGAAGTCCTCGGCGGCCCCGCCGACCATGAAGGTCAACGTGCCCGCCGCCGCGCCCGCGACACCGCCGGAAACCGGCGCGTCCAGCGCACGGTGCCCGGCGGCGGTGGCGCGTTCGGCCGCGGTCTTGGCGTCGGCGACGTCGATGGTGGAGCAGTCGATGAACAAGGTGCCCGGTGCCGCGGCCGGGAGCAGTTCGGCGTATACGTCGAGGACGAGTTTGCCGTTGGGCAGCATGGTGATCACGGTGTCGGCCGCGGCGGTCTCGGTGGCAGTGCCGACCACGATCGCGCCGTCGCGCTCGGCCTGTTCCCGCGCGGCGGGCACCGGGTCGAAGGCGAGCACCTCGTAGCCCGCGCGCACCAGGTTGGCCGCCATCGGCCCGCCCATGTGGCCGAGGCCGAGGAAACCGATTCGCTTGCTCATCACGCCACCTCCTGGGTCGGCAGACCCAGCTCTCGATCGCCCAGCTCGGCGAAGTATGCGTCCACCTGCGCGTCCGTGACCGCTTCGAGCGTCGCGGGCGACCACCGCGGGTTGCGGTCCTTGTCGATCACCTGCGCGCGAATGCCCTCGACCAGGTCGTGCGACGACAGCGACGCGATGGACACCCGGTACTCCTCGTTCAGCACCGCCTCCAGGCTCGGCGCGGTGCGGGCCGCGCGCAGCGAACGCAGCGTGACCTTCAGCGCCACCGGGGATTTGGCCAGGATCTCGTCGGCCGCCGCCCGCGCGTCGGGTGCCTCGTGCGCCTGCAACCGCGCGACGATCTCCTCCACGGTGTCGGCTCCGTAGCAGTCATCGATCCAGTCCTGCGCGGCGGCCAGCGCGGAATCCGGCGCGTCCGTGGCGAACTTGGCGATCGCGATGTCGGCGCTCTCCGTGCGCAGCGTCTCCAGCAGCGCGGGCAGATGCTCGGAGGCGACGAAATAGTCGGCGAAGTTCGCGGCGATGGCGTCACCAGCGCTCATGCGCGCGGTGGTGAGCCCGACGTGCGTGCCGATCTCACCCGGGGTGCGCGCCAGCAGGTAGGTGCCGCCGACGTCCGGGACGAAGCCGATGCCCACCTCGGGCATGCCGATCTTGGACCGCTCGGTGACGATGCGATGGCTGCCGTGCCCGGAAAGCCCTACGCCGCCTCCCATCACGATGCCGTCCATGATCACCACATACGGCTTCGAGTAGCGGCCGATCAGCGCGTTGAGGATGTACTCGTCGCGCCAGAACCGTCCGGTCGCCGAATCGGCGCTGGTGGCACCGCTTTTCGCGTCGGCGTGGATGGCGACGATGTCACCGCCCGCGCACAGGCCGCGCTCGCCCGCGCCGGTGACGACGACGGTGCGCACCGAGTCGTCCTCGGCCCAGGTACGCAGCGCGTCGGTGATGGCGAGGGCCATCGAGTGATTCAGCGCGTTGATGGCCTTGGGCCGGTTCAGCGTGATCAGGCCCAGCCCGTCGCGCTGTTCGAGAAGAACCTCGGGTTCACTCGTGGTCTGTCCGCTCATGCCGCTCCTACCAGTGCGCGGGCGACGACCACCCGCATGATTTCGTTGGTGCCCTCGAGGATCTGGTGCACCCGCAGATCCCGGACGATCTTCTCCACGCCGTATTCGGTCAGGTAGCCGTAGCCGCCGTGCAGTTGCAGGGCCTTGTTGGCCACCTCGAAGCCGGCGTCGGTGGCGAAACGCTTCGCCATGGCGCACAGCTCCACCTTGTCCGGTGTGTCGGCGTCCAGCGCAGCGGCGGCCCGCCACAGCAGCGTGCGGGCGGCCTCCAATTCGATGCGCATATCGGCGAGGTCGAATTGCAGCGCCTGATTGCGCAGCAATGGCTTGCCGAACGCCTGCCGCTCGGCCAGATACGGCACCGTCTTGTCCAGCGCCGCCTGCGCGCCGCCCACCGAGCACGCGGCGATGTTGAGCCTGCCGCCGTTGAGGCCGTTCATCGCGATGCGGAAGCCGTCGCCCTCCGCGCCGAGCCGGTTGGCCACCGGGACCCTGGCATCGGAGAAGATCACCTGGCGGGTCGGTTGGGCGTTCCAGCCCATCTTCTTCTCATTGGCGCCCACGGAGATGCCGGGCGTGTCGGCGGGCACGATGAACGCCGAGATCCCGCGCGCACCATCGTCGCCGGTCCGGGCCATGACGACGTAGACGTCGGTGGAGCCCGCGCCGGAGATGAACTGCTTGGCGCCGTTGAAGATGTAGTCGTCACCGTCGCGAACGGCCTTGGTGCTCAACGCCGCCGCGTCGGAGCCGACCCCCGGCTCGGTGAGCGCGTAGCTGGCCAGCAGTTCCATCGCGGTCAGCCGGGGCAGCCAGCGATTGCGCTGCTCGTCGTCGCCGTAGCGGTCGATCATCCACGTCGCCATGTTGTGGATGGAGATGTACGCGGCGATGGCGGGGCAGCCGGTGGCCAGCTGCTCGAAGATGCGCACGGCGTCGAGCCTGCGCAGGCCCGAACCGCCCACGTCCTCGCGCACGTAGATGCCGCCGAGACCGAGCGGGCCCGCCTTGCGCAGCACGTCCACCGGAAAATGCTTCTGCTCGTCCCACTCCAGCGCGTTCGGGGCGAGGAATTCGTCGGCGAAGCCGCGCGCGGTGTCGCGGATCGCCTTCTCGTCGTCGTCGAGGATGAACATCCGGGTCAGTCCATCGTCGGGATGACGAACGCGTTGCTCTCCTCGAGCCCGGCGGGCCAGCGCTGCGTCACCGTCTTGGTCTTGGTGTAGAAGCGGATCGAATCCGGGCCGTGCTGGTTCAGGTCGCCGAAGCCGGAACGCTTCCATCCGCCGAAGGTGTAGTACGCGATCGGCACCGGGATCGGCACGTTGATGCCGACCATGCCGACCTGCACGCGCGCGGCGAAGTCGCGGGCGGTGTCGCCGTCGCGGGTGAAGATCGCCACGCCGTTGCCGTATTCGTGCTCGTTGGCCAGCCGCAGGCCCTCCTCGTAGTCCTTGGCGCGGACCACGGTGAGCACCGGACCGAAGATCTCCTCGCGGTAGATCCGCATCTGCGGGGTCACCTTGTCGAACAACGTCGCGCCGACGAAGTAGCCGTCCTCGGCGCCTTCCACGACCAGGCCGCGTCCGTCCACCACCAGCTCGGCGCCCTCGTCGACACCGATCTGGACGTAGTTGTTCACGCGGTTCACGCCGTCCTGGCCGACCAGCGGCCCGTAATCGGCGCCAGGGTCGTCGGAACGACCGACGTTGAGCTTGTGCACCCGCTCGGTCAGCTTGGCCACCAGGCGGTCGGCGGTCTCCGCACCGACCGGGACGGCCACCGAAATGGCCATGCAACGCTCGCCCGCTGACCCGTAGCCCGCGCCGATCAACTGGTCGGCGACGTCGTCGAGATCGGCGTCCGGCATGACGATCGCGTGGTTCTTCGCGCCGCCGAAGCACTGGGCGCGCTTGCCGTTCGCGGTCGCGGTCTCGTAGATGTACTGCGCGATGGGGGTGGAGCCGACGAAGCCGACGGCCTTGACGCGCGGATCGTGCAGCAGTGTGTCGACGGCTTCCTTGTCACCGTTGACCACGTTGAACACCCCTGGGGGCAGACCGGCCTCGAGGAACAGCTCGGCCAGCCGCAGCGGCACCGAGGGGTCGCGCTCGGAGGGCTTGAGCACGAACGCGTTGCCGGTGGCCAGCGCGGGACCGGCCTTCCACAGCGGGATCATGGCCGGGAAGTTGAACGGGGTGATCCCCGCGACGACGCCGAGCGGCTGGCGCATCGAGTACACGTCGATGCCGGTGCCGGCGCCCTCGGTGTATTCGCCCTTGAGCAGGTGCGGGATACCGACGGCGAACTCGATCACCTCGAGGCCGCGCTGGATGTCGCCCTTGGCGTCGGCGATGGTCTTGCCGTGCTCGGAGGACAGCAGCGCCGCCAGCGAATCCATCTCGTCCTGCACCAGGGTGAGGAACTTCATGAGAACGCGCGCCCGCTTCTGCGGGTTGAACGCGGCCCATGTCGGCTGCGCGGCCTCGGCGTTCGCGATGACCGCCTCGACCTCGGATTTGCTCGCCAGCGGTACCCGCGCCTGCACCTGGCCGAGATTGGGGTCGAAGACGTCGCCGAACTTGCCGGAAGCGCCCGGCACATGCTGTCCGCCGATGAAGTGGGTGAGTTCGCGAACCATGCCAGTCCTGTTCTCGTAGCGATCGGGACACCGCGGTGCGGTATGCGGTCATCCTATAGTTGGACGTCCAAGTATCAGCAATGCCGAGGGGCCGATGTGATTCATCCCACGCCTTCCCCAGCTGAGGTTCGTTCAGCCCCCGCCTACGGCTTCGGCACGGGAACGGCCGGATCGGCTTCCTTCGTCCGCCGCGGCCGCACCAACCGGAACGCGCCCAACCCGAGCGTGACCGCGCCGATCGCTACGACCACCGCCGCCGCGCCGAGCGAATCGCCGGTCCATTCCGAGACCGCCTCCCCCGCCGCCACCGCGATGGCCACACCGCCCCCGACGACGAGCACCGCCGACCGCTGGGTCGCGTACAACGCGAAGCAGACCACGGCGATCAGCGCCGTGATCCCGTAAGCCCAGGTCCGGCCATCGATGTCGAGACTCTGCGCGGCCGCGACGGACGTGACGATCGCGATCAGGTATCCGATCCGGAGGTCCACGAGGGCGCCGAGCCTGGTCAGCGCGAACCACGCACCACCGAGCAGCAGTACCGCCGTGCTGCCCCAGGTGTCGTCGAGTCCGATCACTTCGGTGATGATCCCCGCGACGGCCGCGGGCACGAAGCAGGCGCAGACCAGCAGTCCGATCACCGATGGCAGCGCGAGGTAACCGAGTACGGCGATCACCGCTCCCGCCGCACAGGCGAAAACCCACGCGGCATCGGTGCTCGCGTTCTCGAGCGCGGTGCCGACGGACCCGGCGAGCGCGACGGACCCGAGCGCGAAGAGCACGGCCGCCAGCCTCGCGCGGGCACTGTTCGCGCTCGTGCGGCCGGTCGGCACCCCGGCGAGCAGAACGCCCCCGAACAGCAGACCCGCCGACACGACGGCGAGCACGCCCACCCGCACCGGCCGGTCGAGCGTGTCCCAGGACGAGGCCGCCACCAGGGCGATTCCGCCGAACAGCAAACCCGCTCCGACGTAGGAGGCGATCTCGGCGAGCACCTTCCCACGCGCCACCACCGCCGCCCGCTCGACGGCGAGCGCCGCGAGCACCGCGTCGGCCTGATCGCGGGTCAGCACACGCTCGGCGACCAGCCGCCCTACCGCGGCTTCCGCCCTGTCGTCGCTCACCATGGGCCCAGTATGTCCGAGTCGGCCGTCCTGACAACACAATCGGCCGGAGCGAGGTATCGCCCACGGTCACCGCCGTCTGAGCCATCCGTCCCGCGACGATCCCCGCCGAAATGCCCGCAGTCACGATGCCAACCGCCGTGGCCTGCCGCGACAGTTGCGCGAAACGCCCCGCGATCGAACTCGTCGACCGCCACCGAAATCCGCCGGCCGCCGACCCGAAACGGAACGGCAACAGCGACGCGGACAGCCCGGCGGCGACGCTGGCGATGTGATCGCAGTCACCGTACGATTAGTTTGACGTCCTAGTATCGGGCGACAATGGAATCCCGAGAGGAATCCCGTGGCCGACAGCAGCGCGCTCTACGCTCCCACCCATCCCGTTCGCTTCGTCACCTCGGCGGCCCTGTTCGACGGCCACGACGCGGCGATCAACATCATGCGCCGCATCCTGCAAAGCCAGGGCGCGGAGGTGATCCACCTCGGCCACAACCGCTCGGTCAGCGAGGTGGTCGACGCCGTGCTCACCGAGGACGCCCAAGGCGTCGCGGTCAGCTCCTACCAGGGTGGCCACGTCGAGTACTTCGAATACCTCGCCGACGCCCTGAAGAAGGCCGGAGCCGAGCACGTGCGGATCTTCGGCGGCGGCGGTGGCGTGATCGTGGCGGAGGAGATCGCGCGACTGGCCGCGTCCGGCGTGACCATCTTCTCTCCCGAGGACGGACAGCGACTCGGCCTGCCCGGCATGATCAATCAGCTGATCCGCGCCTGCGACGTCGACCTCGCGACCGAGCCGCCGGTGCCGGACGCGGTGCTCTCCGGCGAGCGCGCCGCGTTGGCGCGCGCCATCACCTGCCTGCAAGCGGATGCGCTGCCGGAGGCCGACCGGCGGAAGCTGGCCGAGGCCGCGGCGGCGCGCACCGTGCCGGTGCTCGGCATCACCGGGACGGGCGGCTCCGGAAAGTCCTCGCTCACCGACGAATTGGTGCGCAGGCTGCGTTCGGATCAGCAGGACAAGGTGCGGGTGGCGATTCTCGCGGTGGACCCGACCCGGCGGCGCGGGGGCGGCGCACTGCTCGGCGACCGCATCCGGATGAACGCCCTCGACGGCGAGCACGTCTTCTTCCGCTCGCTGGCCACCCGCGGTGGACGCGAACTGCCGGACAATATTGATCTGATCGTGACCGCCTGCAAGGCAGCGGGTTACGACCTGGTCGTCCTGGAGACCCCCGGCATCGGTCAGGGCGACGCCGCGGTGACCGACCACGTCGACGTGTCGATGTACGTGATGACGCCCGAGTTCGGCGCCGCCTCCCAGCTGGAGAAGATCGACATGCTGGACTACGCGGACGTGGTGGCGATCAACAAGTTCGAGCGTCGCGGAGCCGCGGACGCGCTGCGTGACGTGGCCAGGCAGTTGATCCGCAACCGCGAGGAGTTCCATGCCGCGCCGGAGGACATGCCGGTCTTCGGCACCAGCGCGGCGACGTTCAACGACGACGGGGTGACCGCGCTCTACCAGCACCTGACGGGCCTGCTGGCCGGCCACGGCCTGCGGCTGGAGCCCGGCGCGCTGCCCCGGGTGAACACCCGCACGTCCACGCGCTTCGCCCAGCTCGTCCCGCCCGCGCGGGTGCGCTACCTGGCCGAGATCGCCGAGACCGTGCGCGGCTACCACGCCGAGACCGCGGCGCAGGTCGCCGCCGCGCAACGGCTGCAACGCCTCGAGCAGGTGGCGGCCGAACTGCCCGGGGACACGGCCGTCGCCGAACTGGCCGAACGCGCCCGCGCCGACCTGACGCCCGCGAACGCCGCACTGCTGGCCGAGTGGCCCGCCCTCGCCGAGTCCTATCGCGGGGAGGAACAAGTGGTCCGGGTGCGCGACCGGGAGATCCGCACCCCGCTGCGCCGGGAAACCCTGTCCGGCAACTCCGTTTCGCGCGTGGCCTTACCTCGATTCACCGATCACGGCGAGCTGCTGCGCTTCCTGCGCGCCGAGCACCTGCCCGGGCGGTTCCCGTTCACCGCAGGGGTTTTCCCGTTCAAACGGGACAACGAGGATCCGGCGCGCATGTTCGCGGGCGAGGGCGACCCGTTCCGCACCAACCGCCGGTTCAAAGTGCTCAGCGAGCATTCCGACGCGAAAAGGCTGTCCACGGCCTTCGATTCGGTGACGCTCTACGGCCACGATCCCGCCGAGCGCCCCGACATCTACGGCAAGGTCGGCACGTCCGGCGTGTCGATCGCCTCGCTCGACGACATGAAGGTGCTCTACGACGGCTTCGATCTGACCGCGCCGACCACCTCGGTGTCGATGACGATCAACGGCCCCGCGCCGACCATCCTGGCCTACTTCCTGAACACCGCGATCGATCAGGCGCTGGACCGCTTCGCGGCGGAGCAGGGGCGTCCGCCGACCGACACCGAGGCCGCCGACCTGCGCGCCCGCACCCTGGCCACGGTGCGCGGCACGGTGCAGGCCGACATCCTCAAGGAGGACCAGGGCCAGAACACTTGCATCTTCTCCACCGAGTTCAGCCTGCGCATGATGGCCGACATCCAGGAATGGTTCGTGCGCAACGGCGTGCGCAATTTCTACTCGGTGTCGATCTCCGGCTACCACATCGCCGAGGCGGGCGCGAACCCGATCAGCCAGCTGGCTTTCACCCTGGCCAACGGTTTCACGTATGTGGAGGCGTATCTCGCGCGGGGCATGCACATCGACGACTTCGCGCCGAACCTGTCGTTCTTCTTCTCCAACGGGATGGACCCGGAGTATTCGGTGATCGGCCGGGTGGCCCGCCGCATCTGGGCCGTCGCCATGCGGGACCGCTACGGCGCCAACGAGCGGTCGCAGAAGCTGAAGTACCACATCCAGACCTCCGGCCGGTCGCTGCACGCGCAGGAGATGAACTTCAACGACATCCGCACCACGCTGCAGGCGCTGATCGCGATCTACGACAACTGCAACAGCCTGCACACCAACGCCTACGACGAGGCGGTCACCACCCCGACCGAGGAATCGGTACGCCGCGCCCTGGCCATCCAGCTCATCATCAACCGGGAGTGGGGGGTCGCGATGAACGAGAACCCGCTGCAGGGCAGCTTCCTGATCGATGAACTCACCGATCTGGTCGAGGAGGCCGTGCTGGCCGAGTTCGAGCGGATCAGCGAACGCGGCGGCGTGCTCGGCGCGATGGAGACCGGCTACCAGCGCGGCAAGATCCAGGACGAATCGATGCGCTACGAACAGCGCAAGCACGACGGTTCGCTGCCGATCGTCGGGGTGAACACCTTCCGCAACTCCCACGACGAGCCGCACAGGGAGCTGGAGCTGGCCCGCGGCACCGAAGCGGAGAAGCAGTCGCAGCTGCGACGGGTGCGCGAATTCCAGCAGCGCCACCGGGACGGCGCCCATGCCGCACTCGCCCGGCTCGAAGCGGTCGCCCGCACCGACGACAATATTTTCGAGGTGCTGATGGAGGCCGCCCGGGTGTGCACGTTGCAGCAGATCACCGACACGTTCTTCACCGTCGGCGGACAGTACCGCCGCAACGTGTGAGCCGGTAGCTGCGCGCACGTCGAGCAGCCGGTGCGCCCGCGTCGGCCGGTAGGCCCGGCTCGCGCGAGGGAGCCGGGCGGACACCGTTGAATCCGGCCGGGGCCACCGCGCGGGGCGGCTCCCGCGGATTACGGGCCCGCCGTGTGCGGGGCATGTGACAATCGCCGAGCAAACCTTCGGCGCGGTTGGGATGGCAGACATGGAGCTCTCGGGTATTCGGATCATCGACGCACACATCCACCAGTGGGATCCGTTCACCACACCGCGAGATTTCAGCGCCTTGGCGAAACTGTTCCGGCTGCTGCCGGTCCCGGTGGACGCGGCCAAGCGCCTGGCACCGCGGCGCGACCGTGAGTTCGTCGGAGATCCGGTCGCCTACCTGCGGCCCTACCTTCCGTTCGACTACCGCGCCGACGCGGGCAACGCGCACATCGAGGTGATCGCGCACATCGAAGTCGAATGGTCGCAGCGGGGACCGCTGGGGAAGGCCGGGGAGACCGCCTGGGTGGCCGGGCTGCCGCTGGAGGCGGCCCCGCGGCTCGGCGCGATCCTCGCGGGCGGCGACCCGGCCGATCCGGCCTTCGCGGAGCTGCTCGACGCGCACGCCGCCGCGTCACCGCTGCTGCGCGGTGTCCGCACCATGGTCGCCCACCATCCCGATCCCGGCGTGCGATCGTTCACCGACGCGGCCGGCAAGCTCACCACCAAGGAATTCCTGGACGGCTTCGCGCGGCTGGCCGAGCGCGGCCTCTCGTTCGAAGCGTGGGTGTACTCGCACGCCATTCCCGACGTCACGGCGCTGGCCGAACGCTATCCCGAGGTGCCGATCGTGCTGAACCACCTCGGCACCCCCGCGGGGATCTTCGGCGCGGTCGGCAAACACACCGGTACCAATCCCGGGCTGCGCAGGCAGTTGCTGGTGCGGTGGCGCGACGATCTCGCCGAACTGGCCGCGCGCCCGAACGTGGTCGCGAAGGTGAGCGGGCTGATGATGCCGATCCTGGGCCACCCGATCCCGCCGCGGGGCACGCCGACGCCCGCGGGGGACCTGCTCGACCGGATCGGCCCGCTGGTCGAGCACGCGCTGGACGTCTTCGGCGCGGACCGTCTCATCTGGGGCTCGAACTTCCCCGTGGACAAGCCGGTCACCAGCATCGGCAACAGCATCGAGGCGATCGCGACCGCCGTCACCGGCCACGGCGGCGGAAGGACGGAATTGGAGCAGGTCTTCCGGACCACCGCGCAGCGCGTCTACCGGATCGCGGACTGAACCAGGACCGGCGCCCGGGACGGTCGGTCATGTCGGTGCCCGTGGTTACCATCGGCCGCGTGAAAGCTACCGGCACCTTCTCTGTGCACAATTTCGTCCCGACCGAGGTGGTGCCCGATCCCGCCATCGCTACCGCGTTGCCGGTCGGCGTCGCCCTCATCACCAAGCAGTTCGCCGGCGCGATCGACGGCCGCTCCTCCACGATCTTCACCGCCGCGTTCGACCAGGCCACGGGCGTGGGAAGCTACACGGCGATGGAGTCGTTCGAGGGCGCGCTCGACGGTGTCGCGGGTACCTTCAACTTCCTGCACGTCGCTAGTACCACCGGCGCGGATCGCACGAACGAGTTCTGCGTGATCGTCCCGCACAGCGGCACCGGTGACCTCGCGGGCATCACGGGCACGGGCGGAATCGGCGTGGACGCCGACGGCACGCACCACATCTGGTTCGACTACGACCTGGGTTGAGCCGCCCGGGCGAGTTGCGCGGTGAGCGTGCCGCGCGCGGTCGCCAGGGACGGCCCGTACCAGGTGAGGGCCCTGCCCTCCACCAGCGCGACCGGGATATCCGGAAATGCCTCGGGCCCATCGTCTTCGGTGAAGACATACGGCTCGTCGGGCAGCACCGCCAGGTCGACGCCCACGGTCAGCTCGGCCTCGGTGAGACGCGGATAGCGATCGGGCCGATCGGCATGCACCAGCCGCAGGCCCAGACGGTGCGCGATGTCTCCGGTGAACGTGTTCCGGCCGACCACCATCCACGGATCGCGCCAGACCGGAATGACGGCGGCTCGGGCCGGTTCCTGCGGCGGTGGCGCCCAAGCGGATTCGGCTTCGGCCAGCCATGCCGGAACACCGGCGCCGAGCGCCTCCACGCAGAGCCGGGTGAGCGAGACCATGGCCTCGTCGACCGTCTCCACCTCGGTGACCCACACCGCGACACCGGCCGCGCGCAGCCGCTCGACATCGATGCGGCGGTTCTCCTCTTTGTTGCACAGCACCAGGTCCGGGGCGAGTTCGATGATGCGCCGCACGTCCGGGTTCTTGGTCCCGCGGACCCGTTCGACCGCCAGATCGGCGGGGTGCGTGCACCATTGCGTGGCGGCGGCCAGGACTTCCGGGCAGGTGTGCGCCACCGCCTCGGTCAGCGACGGAACGAGCGACACCACCCGGCGCGGGGGTGTGCGGAGGTCCACGGGGGTACCGAGGTCGTCGCGAGGCAACCCGGACGCTGGGCTCTTCCCTGCCACACCGTCAGCCTATAACAGGAGATCTGCGCTGCTCGGCGCTCTTTTCCGGCTGGACGGGGCCGGGGGCGACCGTTGGGCAAGTTCGGCGCAAGGGCAGCGTCCGGGCGTCACTGGGGCAGTTCCGTGCCGAGTTCCGCTGCGCGAGACTGGATAGCGGCACCCGGTGTCGGGAAGTCTCCGGTCCCTTCGCTCCGCCGGTATCGATCCCGCCCCGACAGGCCGGCGGTAACCGACAGCCCCGACGCTGGGTGCCCACCAACTTTCAGCGGTCGAACAGCCGATAGAGCGCGGTGAGTTCGCGCAGGCCGGTCGCGGCGGTCGTCTCCTCGGCCGAGGTCATCCGCAGCGCCTTGCGCAGCAGCATCGGATCGAGATCCTCCGGGGCCGGGCGGAATTCGACGGCGGGCAGGTCCGGCAGTGGAATGCGCTCACCGTAGGGGTCATCGGAAGCAGGCGGTCGCGGCTCGCGTTCGATGCCGCCGATCAGGGTGTCCAGGTCGAGCCCGCGGAGGGTCAGGATCTCGCGCGGGTGTTCGTCGAGCCGCTCGGCCAGCAGGTAGCAGACCGCGGCCACATGCTTGCACGGCCAGCCGGGGTCCGGGCAGGTGCAGGTGAAATCCAGCTCCGCCGCGGTGCTCGGCAACAGCACCGGTCCCAGCTCGCTCGGCAACGCGCCCGAGGCGATCTCGGCGAGCATGCCCGGAGCCGAGCGGATGGTCTCGATGAGTTCCTCGAGTTCGTCCTCGCGCAACGGACGCACGGTGAACACCGCGGTGAAGGGTCGCGGTTGGCTGCCCTGCACTTCCGCCGTCACCGCCCCCGGCTCGATCCGGTAGTTCACCACCTGACCGGACCTGGCGTAGTTGCGGCCGCGCGCCAGCCGGCCTGGCTCCGCCATCCGCTCCACCGATTCCACCAGCGCCTTGCCCCACCAGGTGCGCCCGAAGCCGCCGCGCCTGCTGCGAGCTTCCACGCCACCGCGCACCGGCAGCTTCTTGCCGTACTCGGAGTAGTCGACGAAAGGACTCATTCGCCCACCGCCGCCGCGCCGAGGGTGAACAGGTCGCGCAGTTCGTCGGTGCTCAGCTCGGTGATCCAGTTCTCTCCCGCGCCAACGGCCAGGTCGGCGAGTTGCCGCTTGCCGTTGATCATCTCGTCGATCCGCTCCTCGATCGTGTCCACGCAGACCAGCTTGCGCACCTGCACATTGCGCCGCTGGCCGATCCGGTAGGCGCGGTCGGTGGCCTGGTTCTCCACCGCGGGATTCCACCAGCGGTCCAGGTGCACCACGTGATTGGCGGCGGTGAGGTTGAGCCCGGTGCCGCCGGCTTTGAGCGACAGCAGCATCAGCGGCGGGCCGTCCGGCGCCTGGAATCCGGTGACCATCGCGTCGCGTTTCTTCTTCGGCACACCGCCGTGCAGGAACGGGATCGCGGTGCCGAACCGTTCGGCCAGGTAGGGCGCGACCAGTTCGCCGAATTCCCGGAATTGCGTGAACAGCAGCGCCTTCTCGCCGTCGGCCAGCACCGCGTCCACGACGTCCTCGACGAGGGCTAGTTTGCCGGAACGGTGCGCCCCGCGGTGCAGCACACCCGACCCGTCGCCCAGGAAATGCGCGGGATGGTTGCACACCTGCTTGAGCCGGGTGAGCGCGCCGAGCACGGCGCCTTTGCGCGCCATGCCCTTGGCGTCCTCGAGCTTGGCCAGCATGTCGTCCACGACCGCCTGGTAGAGGGCGGCCTGCTCGACGGTGAGGTTGGCCCGCACGGTCATCTCGAGTTTCTCCGGCAGGTCACTGATCACCGTGGGGTCGGTCTTCACCCGGCGCAGCACGAACGGCTGGGTGAGCCAGCGCAGGCGGCTGATCGCGTTCTGGTCGCGTTCGCGTTCGATGGGCACCGCGAAGCGGGCGCGGAACGACTGGGCACTGCCGAGCACCTTCGGCATCGCGAAATCCATGATGGAGCGCAGCTCTTCCAACCGGTTCTCCACCGGAGTGCCGGTCAGCGCCAGCCGATGCCGCGCGGGCAGCGACCGCGCCGCCCGCGCCTGTCGCGTTCCCGCGTTCTTGATGTGCTGTGCTTCGTCCAGGACCACGCGGTCCCAATCCTGCCTGCCGAGTTCCTCGGCGTCGCGCGCGAGCAGCGCGTAGGTGGTGACTACCAGATCCGCGGCGGCGACCGTCTCGTCGAGGTCGGCGCCTGCCCGCCGTCCCGCGCCGTGGTGCACCCACACCCGCAGGTCGGGCGCGAACCGTTCCGCCTCGCGCTGCCAGTTGCCGACCACCGACATCGGGCACACCAGCAAGGTCGGGCCGGGCCGCTCCGGCTCGGACGCGGTCTCGCGCTCGTGGACCAGCAGGGCGAGCACCTGCACCGTCTTGCCCAGGCCCATGTCGTCGGCCAGGATCGCGCCGCACCCCATCCTGCTCATGGTGGCCAGCCAGGCCAGGCCGCGTTCCTGGTAGGGGCGCAGCTGTGCCTTCAGCCCGACGGGCGGGGCGAGGGCTTCGGGCTCGCGCGTGCGATCGAGCAGGTCCTCCACCCATCCCGAGGCCGTGACCTCGGTGATCGGCACCTGCGGCACCCGGGAGACCGCGATCTCGCCGAGCATGTCCGCGAAGGTGACCGGGGAGTCGTCGGCATGCGCGGCGACATACCGGGCCGCGGCGGCCAGCGCCTTGTGATCGGCCTGCACCCACTGGCCGCGCAGCTGGACCAGATCGGACTTGCCGCGCACCAGGCGTTCCATCTCGGCCCGGGTCAGCACCATGTCGCCCAGCGCAAGCTCCCAGCGGTAGGACACCAGGCCGCGCAGACCGACCGTGCTCTGCGCGGCGGGCACCGCGCTGTCCACCCGCAGCCGCATGCTCGGCTCCGCGACACTCCAGGCGCGCGGCAGCAGCAACCGCACCCCCGCGGCGTGCAGGGCGTTCGCACCGTGCGCGACCAGATCGAGCACCACTTCGGTGGGCAGCAGCAGATCCATGCTGCGCGGATCGCTCGGCAGATCACGCAACCTCGGATACGCGCGCTTGGCCGCCCCGAGCTTGTCCACCGCGATCCGCACGAGATTCGGATCTTCGTGCAGCGGGATCGTTTTGGGCGCCTCACCGGTCAGGCGCAGGCAGACCTCCAGCCGCCACAGCGCCACCGACTCGTCGGCGAGGCCGAGTTCGCCGTCCGGTTCCAGCAGCCGCAGCACCAGTTCCGGCTCGTCGCCGGTCAGACTGGCCCGCCAGCGCTCCAGCACCTCGGCGACCTGATAGCTGCCGTTGTCCAGCGGAGTGTCGCCGACCAGGGCGGCTACCAGGGGATGCGGCGAGTCCGGCGGTTCGGCCAGCGACCGGGCGATCGGATCGGTGAGTTCGGTGACCATGTCGTCGAGCAGCGCGGCCGGACGCCCGGCTACCCGCAGCGCCTCCGGCATGGCGACCGCCAGTTCGGCCAGCCATGCCCGTTGCCGCTCCCCGCCGACCAGCCGCCAGCGCACCCACCATTGGCCGTCCTCCCTGCGCAGATCCGGCACGACACGCCCGGCGCGCACCCAGCGTTCGACGCCACGGGCGACGTGCGCGAGGTAACGCAGATCCCCGGACACCAGCTCGACGGGCAGCCGCTGCCGGAGGGCCTCCGCCGCCGCGACCGGGGCCAGCGCGTGCGCACGGACCTGCTCGGTACCGGCGACGCCGTTCGCGACCACCAGGACCTCGGCACGGTGCCGGAACTTCGACGCCCGCAGCACGCCGCCCAGCGGATCGGGAAGCTCGGCGGAGGTCGCGGCGACCGGTGCGTCGTGCCAGAGCAGCAACCCGGATCCCGGCGACCACAGTCCGTGCAGCATCACCCCATCAAAGCAGGCGGCTCCGACACGGCCGCGCACACCGCGGCCCGAGCGTTGTGGATTTCTGCGCGATACCGGAACATACTGGGATATCCGCAGGTCATCGCAGAATAATCGCAGCTCGGCGTCAACGAAGCGGAGGAAGCAGCATGACAATTCTGCTCCAGGTTCTCGAGCAGAGCTTCACACCGACGACCGCGTGGGAACGGCGTAAATTCACCTTCGTGCATGCCGACAAGATCGTCGGCATGCGGCTGGACGGGCAGTGCGGCGTGTGGCTGGACCTGTCGCGTCCCGGCGAATCCCAGCGGCTGGCCCGCACCGCCGACCCGCACGAGGCGATCACGTTCCTGCTCACCACCTTCGCCAAGCTGGCCGAATGCGAGGAGCGCGGCGGCTCGTGGGTGATCGGGCACGACGGAACGCATATCGAGTCGATCGCGGCCACCCGGTTCCCGCCGCGAGCCAGCGAGGTCACCGATGACGACCTCCTGGCCCGCGCCTGGCTGTAGGGGCCCTTGCAGCGGCGGGTCAGCTACCTGTCGCTACCGGCCGTTTCGGATCGTTCGACCACTGCGACCACGACCCGGGATACAACGCCGCCTCCACACCGACGATGGCGAGCGCCGCCACCTGGTGCGCCGCTGTGACGCCGGAACCGCAGTACACGGCCACCGGCCCGGATCCGAACCCGGCGAAACGGTCGCGCAGTTCCGGTACCGCGCGGAAGCGCCCGTCGGCGTCGAGATTGTCGGCGGTCGGGGCGCTGAGCGCACCGGGGATGTGCCCCGCGCGGGGGTCGATCGGCTCCACGTCACCGCGGAAGCGCTCGCTCGCGCGGGCATCCAGCAGGACGCCCTTCCAGCGAGCGGCCGCGTCGGCATCGATCACGGGCAGGTGGCCGGGGCTCAGTTCGACATCTCCGGGCTCCGGGTCGGGCTCGGCGCCGGTCGCGACGGGGCCGCCCGCCTCCACCCACGCGGGCAGCCCGCCGTCGAGGATGCGCACGTCCGCGACTCCCGCCCAACGCAGCAGCCACCAGGCGCGTGCGGCGGCCATGCCGCCGGTGGCGTCGTAGACGACCACCGGATCGTTTTGGCGCAGCCCCCAGCTGCGCGCGCACTTCTCCAGCTGCGCGAGATCCGGCAGCGGATGCCTGCCGCGCGCCGGCGACGGCGGCGCGGCCAGTTCGGTCTCCAGATCGACGAACACCGCACCGGGGATGTGCCCGTCGAGATAGTGCTGCGGGCCGTCCGGGTCGCCCAGTGCCCATCGGACGTCCAGCAGCCGAATCTGCTTGTCCGCCAACGCTTCCCGAAGCTCTCCCGGTGAGATCAGTACCGCGCTCAACTCAGCTCCTCGTCCCGAATGACGTCCTCGCGCACCGACTCCCCCACCCTACGCACCGGATGTGCCGATGTCGCCGTACTCTCGCCTCGCGTGCCCCGGCCGGTCCAAGTCAGGCCAGTTTCGCGGTACTGGCAGGCGACACACCCTCGTGACCAGCGGCAATATCCGACCGATGTCGAACGTTTCCGCCGAAGCCACCGCGACACCGGCGCCCGAACGGCCGCCGGCCGGACCGGCGCCGGCGATCGGCGCGGGCATGGTGACCGCGCTGGTCGGTTTCACCAGCTCGTTCGCCGTGGTGCTGAGCGGGTTGACCGCGGTGGGCGCGAGCCCAGCGCAAGCCGCGTCGGGCCTGCTCGCGCTGTGCGTCACGCTGGCGATCGGCATGATGGCGCTGAGCTACCGCTACCGGATGCCGATCACGCTGGCCTGGTCCACGCCGGGCGCGGCGCTGCTGGCCGGGGCGGGCGCGGTGGAAGGTGGCTGGCCCGCCGCGATCGGGGCGTTCGTGCTGGCGGGAGCGCTGATCGTGGTCACCGGACTGTGGCGGCGGCTTGGCGGGCTGGTGGCGGCGATCCCCGTGGAGATAGCGCAGGCCATGCTGGCCGGGGTGCTGCTGCCGCTGTGCCTGGCTCCGGTCCGGGCGGTGCAGACGAGTCCGGCGGTGGTGGCGCCGGTGATCCTGGTCTGGCTCGTGTTGCAACGGTATGCCCAGCGGTGGGCCGTGATCGCCGCCTTCGTGACCGCGGCGACCGGAGCGGCGATCAGCATCGTGGCGGGGCACCGGCACCTCGACGTCGGCGCGATGGCGCCGCGGCTGGAACTGACGCTGCCGCACTGGAGCTGGCAGGCGCTGATCGGCGTCGCGATCCCGCTCTACATCGTCACCATGGCGTCGCAGAACATCCCGGGCACCGCGGTGCTGGCCTCGTTCGACTACCGGGTGCCCTGGCGCGCGGCTATGACCGTCACCGGGCTCGGCACCGTCATCGGTGCGCCCGCGGGCGGGCACGCGATCAATCTCGCCGCCATCAGCGCCGCGCTCTCGGCGGCCCCGGCGGCGCATCCGGACCCGAAGCGGCGCTGGATCGCCGCGTTCACCGCGGGCGCGACGTACCTGCTGCTCGCGCTGGGCTCGGCCGCGCTGGTCACGCTGATCGCGACCGCTCCGGCGGGCACGCTGGAAACCGTCGCCGGTCTCGCGCTGCTGGCGACCTTGGCCGCGGCCCTCGGGGCGGCACTGCGCTCCGAGCACCGCGAGGCGGGCGTCGTGACCTTCCTGATCGCCGCCTCCGGGGTCGGCTTCGCCGGCATCGGCGCCGCCTTCTGGGCGTTGCTCGCGGGGTTGATCGTGCGAAAGGTGCTGCGCTAGGGCGCGCTACTCGGTCAGAGCGGCCTGGAAGCGGCGCATTCCGTCGAGCCAGCGATCGTAGTCGGAACCCTTGTGGCGGTACATCTTCAGCACCTCGGGATGCGGGAGGATCAGGAAGCGCTCGTCGGCCACCCCGGCGAGCACGATCTCGGCGACCTCGTCCGGGGACAGCACCGCGCCCGCGCTGGTGACGGCCTTCACCGCGAGTTCCGCCTCGGCGGCGTGCTCCGGCGGAACGAGGCCGCCGTGCAGCAGCCGCGTGTCCACGCCCATCGGGCACACGCAGCTCACCCGGACCCCGCGGTCGCCGTAGGTGACCGAAAGCCATTCCGCGAAACCGACGGCCGCGTGCTTCGACACCGCGTAGGGCGCCGATCCGAGCTGGGTGAGCAATCCCGCCGCCGACGCCGTGGCGACGAAGTAGCCGCCGCCCCGCGCCAGCCATCCGGGCACCAGCAGCCGCGCGGCGCGCACGTGGGCCATGACGTTGACCTCCAGCGCCGCCGCCCACTGCCCGTCGGTGCTGTCCAGCCCCGCACCTCCGCCGATGCCCGCGTTCGCGAAATACACGTCGACCGGGCCGAACTCCGCCTCGGCGCGATCGATCAGCGTGCGGATCACCGCCTCATCCGCCACATCCCCGCCGACCGCGACCGCGCCGGGCCCGAGAGACTCCGCCACCCGCATCGCACTCGCCTCGTCGAGGTCGGCGAGCACCACGCGCGCACCGGCGGCGACGAGCCGGGCGGCCAAAGCCGCCCCGATCCCCGCGCCCGCCCCCGTGACAATGGCAACTTTGCCCGAAATCTCCATTCCCGCACCCTAGCGGGGCGGTCACCGGGAATCCGCCGACCACCTCGCACCGAGGCCTCAGCTCGAGTTCGCCAGGCGGTCCAGCAGCGGAGCGGTGCGCGGGCCCACCAGTTCGCGCATCACCAGCGCCATGTTGGTCCGCTCGACGCCGGGGATCTTGAGGATCTGCCCGGCGATGCGATACAAGTCGTCGGCGTCCCTGGCGACCACCCGCACCGTGAGATCGGTGAGCCCGGTCATGCCGCACACCTCGGTGACCTCGGGCACCTCGGCGAGTTCGTCCACCACGGAGTCCAGGCGATGCTGATCGACGACGACCGCGACGAACGCCGCCAGCGGATAGCCGAGCGCGCGCGGCTCGACGCGCCGCTCGAAGCTGCCCAGCACGCCCCCGGCCTCCCAGCGGGACAACCGGGCCTGCACGGTGTTGCGGGACAGGCCGAGCCGCGCGGCCAGCTCCACGCCCGTCGCCCGGGGGTTGGCGACCAGTTCCAGTAACAGCCTGGCGTCGGTGGCGTCCAGGCTCACGCCAGCGTTTTCTCTGGTCATACCACGCAGTATGACATTCGGCCGTCGGTCGCAATTGAGCATTCTGCTCATCGACCGGTCGGCCACTTGCGCAGTTCGCATTCGAGGGGATGCTGTGAGGTAGGACATATCATCGATGTGGCGACCACCTGGTAGGAGGCGAACACCATGCCGGGCAAGCCCGAGTTTCCGGTGCAGTTGGTGCAGCCGGACGGCCGCCGCGTCCTCGATCGCGAGCACGCGTCGCTGGTCGCCGACGTCGGGCCCGACGAGTTGCGGGCGCTGTACGAGGACATGGTGGTCGCCCGCCGGATCGACGTCGAGGCCACCACGCTGCAACGCCAAGGCCAGCTCGGCCTGTGGGCGCCCATGCTCGGACAGGAGGCCGCCCAGGTCGGCTCCGCGCACGCGCTGCGTCCCGACGACTACGTCTTCTCCAGCTATCGGGAGACGGCGGTGGCCTACTGCCGAGGCGTGCCGCCCACCGATCTCACCCGCCTGTGGCGCGGCGTAGCCCACCATTGCTGGGATCCGCACGCGGTGAACATGACCAACCCCAATATCGTGGTCGGCTCCCAGGGCCTGCACGCGACCGGTTACGCGTTCGCGGCGCACCTGGACGGCGCCGAGATAGCCACCATCGCCTACTTCGGCGACGGCGCCAGCAGCCAGGGCGATCTGGCCGAAGCGCTCGGGTTCGCCGCGACCTGGAGCGCGCCCGTCGTGTTCTTCTGCCAGAACAACCAGTGGGCGATCAGTGCCCCGGTGCGGGTGCAGAGCGCGACGCCGATCGCCCGCCGCGCCTACGGCTACGGCATGCCGGGCAGGCAGGTCGACGGCAACGACGTGCTCGCCGTGCTCGCCGTCACCAGGCAGGCGGTGGCCAGGGCGCGCTCCGGCGGCGGCCCGTCGTTCATCGAGGCGCTCACCTACCGGATGGGTCCGCACACCACGGCGGACGATCCCACCCGTTACCGCTCGGCCGCCGAGACCGAGCAGTGGGCGCGGCGCGATCCGATCGACCGGATGCGCAGGCTGCTCGAGCGCGAGGGCCACTGGGACGACGCGTTCGCGAGCCGGGTCGCCGAGCGGTCGGACGCGGTGGCCCGAGCGGTGCGAGCCGCGACCATCGACACACCCGATCCCGCGCCGAGCGAGCTGTTCGAGCACGTCTACACCACCCCGCATCCGCTGATCACCGAACAGCGGAGGGCGTACACGGAGTACCTGGCCGGTGATCCCGGCGGGGCCTCCGCACGAGGAGAAGGAGTCCCGCGATGATCACCACCTTCGCCGCCGCGCTCAACACCGGCTTGCGCCGCGCGCTGGAGGACGATCCGAAGGTCTTGCTGATGGGCGAGGACATCGGCCGCCTCGGCGGGGTGTTCCGGGTGACCGACACGTTGCAGAAGGACTTCGGCGACAACCGCGTCATCGATACGCCGCTGGCCGAATCCGGCATCATCGGAACGGCTTTCGGCATGGCGCTGCGCGGATACCGGCCGGTGTGCGAGATCCAGTTCGACGGTTTCGTCTATCCCGCCTTCGACCAGATCGTCTCGCACGTCGCCAAGATCAACTATCGAACGCAGGGAAAAGTGCACGCTCCCTTGACGATTCGCATCCCGTTCGGCGGCGGCATCGGTTCGGTGGAGCACCACTCCGAATCACCCGAGGCCTATTTCGCGCATACCGCCGGGTTGCGCGTGGTGACACCGAGCAACCCGGCCGACGCGTACGCGATGATCCGCCGGGCGATCGCACTGGACGATCCGGTCATCTTCTTCGAGCCCAAGCGCAGGTACTGGGACAAGGCCGACGTCGACTTCGCCGCGCTCGACCGTGACGGCGGCCTGCCGCTGGACCGCGCGCGCGTGTGCGCCACGGGATCGGACGCGACCGTCGTCGCCTACGGCGGGACCGTGGCCACCGCGCTGTCGGCCGCGGGAATCGCCGCGCGGGAGGGCCACTCGCTCGAGGTGATCGATTTGCGCAGCCTGTCGCCGATCGATTTCGACACCATCGAGGAGTCGGTCGCGAAGACCGGGCGGCTGATCGTCACGCACGAGGCGCCGGTCTTCGCGGGGCTCGGCGCCGAGATCGCCGCGCGGATCACCGAACGCTGCTTCTACCACCTGGAAGCGCCCGTGCTGCGCGTCGGCGGATTCGACATCCCCTACCCCCCGGCTAAGCTCGAGAAGCACCATCTGCCCGATCCCGACCGCATTCTCGACGCGGTCGACCGCTCCCTCGCCGCGTGAGGCGGGGTTCGCCGTAGTGAGAGGTGCCGCGTGGAAAACCCTGCCCGCCAGGACCTTCCGTCGTCCGTGCTGGAGTTCCGGCTGCCGGACCTCGGCGAAGGCCTGGCCGACGCCGAACTGGTGTCGTGGGCGGTGGCCGTGGGCGACGTCGTCGAGTTGAACCAGACGATCGCCGACGTGGAGACGGCCAAGGCGGTCGTCTCGTTGCCGTCGCCGTTCGCCGGCCGGGTGGTCGAATTGCTGGCGCGGCCGGGCGACACCGTCGCGGTCGGCGCGCCGCTCATCCGCGTGCGGGCAGCCGGAGCGGACGACGCGGCGAGCGCCACGGGCCGCACTTCCGTCCTGGTCGGCTACGGCCCCGAAGCGGAGGCGACATCGCGGCGGCGTCCCGTCGGGCCGCCCTCGCACAGCGTTTCACCGCCCGGCGAAGCGGACACCGAGCCGCGCCGACCGGGTAACGCGGCAGCGACACCCGCCGCGCGAAAGCTGGCGCGCGAACTCGGCTTGGATCTGTGGTTCATCGCGGGTTCCGGGCCGGGCGGCGCGGTCACCGTCGAGGACGTGCGCGGCGCGGTACCCGTCTCACAGCCCCGTCCGGCCGCACCGGCTACCGTGCCCGGCGCGGACAGCGCGGCGGTCCGCCCGTCCGTGCGCGAGGAACGCACTCCGATCAGCGGCATTCGCAAGCGCACCGCGGCGGCGATGTCGAACAGCGCGCGCACCATCCCGCAGGCCGCCGCGTTCGTCACCGTCGACTGCACCGCCTCGATGGAACTCCTCGACCATCTGCGCAGCACGAAATCCTTCGCGGGCCTCAGTTTGACGCCGCTGGCGCTGGTCGCCAAAGCGGCACTGGCCGCGCTCGCGGATTTTCCCGGCATGAACGTCTGCTGGGACGAGGCCGCTCAGGAGATCGTCACCAAGCACTACGTCAACCTGGGCATCGCGGTGGCCACCGAGCGCGGCCTGCTGGTCCCGAATATCAAGGAGGCGCAAACGCTGAGCCTGCGCGACCTGGCCCGCGAGATCGCCTGGCTGGCCGAGACCGCACGCGCGGGCGGCGCGACGACCGCCGAACTGCGCGGCGGCACGTTCACCATCACCAACATCGGCGTCTTCGGCGTGGACACCGGCGTCCCGCTGGTCAACCCGGGCGAGTCCGCGATCCTGTGTCTCGGTTCGATCCGCAAGCAACCGTGGGTCGTACGTGACGAGATCGCGGTCAGGTGGGTGACCACCCTCGGCGTCGGCTTCGACCATCGCATGATCGACGGCGAGCAGGCGGCCCGCTTCCTGGCGACCACCGCGGGATTCCTGGAGGACCCGCTCACCCTGCTCGGCCGGGCCTGACCCGGCGTTCAGTCGGTGACGAGCGCCGTCGCGGCGGTGCGGATGACCTCCGGGATCTCGACCGGTTTGCGGGTCTCGGCATCCACATAGACGTGCACGAAGACACCGGTGGCGGACAGTTCCAGCCCGCCGTCGGCCTCCCGGAAGATGGCCAGATCGTAGGTGATGCTGGAGCGGCCGAGCCGGGAGATGCGCAAGCCGACCTGTAACTGGTCCGGGAAGCTGATCGAGCCTTGGTAAGTGCAAGAGGTCTGCGCCACAACGCCGAGCGCGGGCAGTTCGCGGATGTCGGTTCCGGTGGCGTGCATCAACCACGCGTTGACCGCGGTGTCGAAGTACGAGTAGTAGGTCACGTTGTTCACGTGCCCGTAGTGGTCGTTGTCGGCCCACCGGGTCGGCACCGGCCAGAGCACCGGATACTGCTGCGTCACCCGGCCGACGATAGCTCAGTGGGGACGATGCGGTACCCATCGCGCCACGTGCGGGGCCCTACGTGGCTACGCGCACTCCCTCCTCCGGGCCTGACCGCACGCCACTGTGCCGGTGGTCACGCGGAGAGAGGCCGAAGTGCCGTTTGAACGCCGTGCTCAGCGCGAAGGCGCTGCCGTACCCGACTTGCCGGGCGATGGCCTCGATGGTGGCGTCCGATTCCTGTAGCAGGTCGGCGGCCAGTGCCAGCCGCCATTCGGTGAGGAACGCCATCGGCGGCTCGCCCACCAGATCGGTGAAGCGGCGCGCCAGCGCGGCCCGCGAGACACCCACCGCCTCGGCCAGGCCCGCGACCGTCCAGCCGTGCGCCGGATTGTGCTGGAGCAGGCGCAGGGCCTTGCCGACCAGCGGGTCACCGTAGGCGTGGTACCAGGCGGGCGCGTCGTTACGGGCGAACCAGGCGCGCAGCGCGGCGATCAGCACCAGGTCCAGCAGGCGGTCCAGCACCGCGCTCTGCGCGGGCTCGTCCTTGGTCACCTCGTCGACCAGGATGTCGAGCACCCGGCTGTCGAACTCGCCGCGCCGCAACACCAGCACCGACGGGAGCGCGCGCAGCAGGCGCTGACCGGCCGCGCCCGCGGACTCGTAGGTTCCGGTGACCATCAGGGTCGCCCCGTCCGGGTCGGTCCCCCACTGCCGAACACCCAGGCTGAGTGTCTCGCAAAGAATCTCACCCTGCGGCGTCTTCGTCACCTGGCCGGGATGGATGACGATCTGCGGTTCGGTCGTCGGGTCGTCGGCCACTGTGTACGGCGCGGGCCCGCGGAAGATCGCGACGTCGCTCGCGCCCAGCTGCCGCGGCTCACCCTCGTCGGTGACGATCCACGCGTTGCCGCGGATCATCGACAACACGGTCAGCGGTGCCTCGTCCTGGATGCGCAGCGACCACGGCGGATTCAGCAGCGAACACATCAGGAACGCGCCGCGGGCGCGGGGGCCTTCGAGCAGACTTGCGAGCACATCCACCCGTCCACAGTAGACGATGGCGCATGATTTTGGGCCGCCGAGCCACGATCCGTCTCTGCCTCGACGGCGTGCCCGAGCGGTGGCGGAAGAGAGCCCTCAGCGGAAATCCGGAATGTCCCGGCCCCTCGAGACGTTGACAATGTAAACAGGCCCGCTCGCGGACGTGACGCGCAGAGCCGAGCGTCACGCACGGTCGCACGACCAGGTCAACGGCGCCCTGGACCGCCGCCGCGGGCGGGGCTGTTGGATCGGACGATCCGTCGGTACCGTCGAAATGGTGTTGAGCCCGACGGTCGATCGTCCGATCCGCGTCGCGCGCGCCGCGGTGTTCACGGTCTTCGCGTTGAACGGCTTCCTGCTCGCCATGTGGGTGGTGCACATTCCGGTCATCACCGACCGCACGGGCGTCTCGAAATCCATGCTGGGCATGTTCATCCTGCTGATGTCCGGTGCGGGCATCGCCGGAATGCGGCTGGCGGGGCCGCTCGCCGATCGGTTCGGCAGCAGGACGCTGGTCGGCACGGCCGCGTGCATCGCGTCGGTGGCGGTGGTCGGCCCCGGCCTCGCCACCGGACCGTTCACCTTGGCACTCGCCCTGGCCTGTTTCGGTTTCGGCAACGGCGCGCTGGACGTGTCGATGAATACCCAAGCGGTGCTGGTGGAACGGGCCTATCGGCGTCCGATCATGGCCGCATTCCACGCGCTGTTCTCCGGCGGCGGCCTGCTCGGTTCACTGCTCGGAGCCGCCACGCTGCGGGCGGGCTGGGATATCCGGTTGACGCTGGTCCTCGCCGCGGTGAGCTGCGTCGCGCTGACCCTCACCCTGGTGCCGCGGTTACTGCGGGAAACCGAGTTCCACGACGTCATACCGATCGGGTCCGACGCCGTGCCGTCGGCGGATCAGCCCGGCCACGACCGGATGACGCGCGATCACGTGACGACGCCCCTCGACGCCCGTGATCTGGGCCGAAAGGTGTTCGCGCTGGCCGCGATCGCCTTCGCACTGCTGCTGGCCGAAGGGGTGGCCGCCGACTGGAGCGCCTTGCAACTGCGCGAGCATCTGAACGCGGACGCGGCCACCGCGGCGCTCGCCTTCGGAGCCTTCTCCACCACGATGACGATCGGGCGTTTCGGCGCCGACCGGGTCAGCCACGCCTTCGGCCGGGTCGCGGTGGTGCGCTACGGCTCGCTCATCGCGGCCGCCGGCCTGGCGGTGATCGTCGTCTCGCCGTGGATTCCGCTGACACTGCTGGGCTGGACCATGGCCGGGCTCGGACTCGCGGGGGGGATTCCGCAGATCTTCACCGCGGCGGGGAATCTCGGCTCCACCAGGGCCGCTACCGACATGTCGCGGGTATTCAGCATCGGCTATCTCGGACTGCTCGCCGGTCCCACGGTCATCGGCTGGCTCACCGCCGTGATGTCACTGACCACGGCGATGGTCGTGCCGATGATCGCGATCCTGTTCTGCTGCCGGTACGCGAGCGTCGTCGACACGCCGCGGGCCGACTGACCGGATCAACGATCCATCGTCAGCTCGACCATCGGCACCTCGTCGATGCCCGTACCCGTGGCTTCCTCGACTATCCGGCCGAGACTCCGGTATGCCCGCGGATGGTCGCGCCGATAGCCCTCGAGGACGGCGGCGGACTCGTCCGGGCTCAACACCCGGGCCAGAGCCGGAACCCTGAAGCGCACGCCGATACTCACGTGACAGCGCGGATCGGCGGCGAGATTGCGGAACCACTGCGCCTGTGTGCCGAAGCCGGACGCGATCACCACGCGGTCCCGGCTCGGCCGCGCCACCGTCTCCAGCACCACATAGCGTGGAAGGCCCGAGCTGCGGCCGATGTGCTCCAGCAGCAGGAGCCGCCCTCCGAACAGGAAGCCGAGCCGGGCGCGGAACATCGAGATCGGCGCACGCACGAACCATCTGGTCCGCAGCAACCGCGCGCCGACGCTCGTCATCGCTCCAGGCTAGCCGCGCACTACTTGGGCGGCACCAGGCACAGAGTGATCGGCTCGGGCTTGGGGTAGACGATCGTGTCGTTCTCGGTCGCCTTCGCCCCGCACGCGGATTTGTCCGCGGTGCCGCGCACGATCCGGCCGATCTTGAAGTCCGCCGTCGACCCACAGGCCACCTTGGTGCTGGCGCCGAGGAAACCGCCGTCGATGCAGTCGCCCTCCTTGACGTTCAGCCGCAGGCACAGCGTGTATTCGTTGCTGCCGGTCTGGTAGTAGCTGGCGTAGTCCTTGGTGGCGCAGTCCGCGTTCGCGCCGTCGAGCCGTTGCGCCACCACGTAATTGGCTTCGGCGTCGGAGCATTCCTTGGTTTCGAACTCCGCTTTCACGGTGGTGCCCGACAGCTTCGCGCACTGACCGATATCGATCTTCTCGCCGTCCGAACGGAACACGGTGCGACCGCCGATGACCAGCAGGCCGATCACCACGACGACACCCAGCACGGCGAGGATCTTGCCCACTCCGCCACCGCCGCTCCGATTCTGCTGGGGTGGCGGTCCCGGCGGCGGGAAACCCCCACCGGGGTAGCCCGGCTGCTGCGGGAACCCTCCCTGTGGCGGATAGCCCGGCTGGCCAGGGTAGCCGGGCTGGGGCTGCGGCTGACCGGGATAGCCCTGCTGCCCCGGAAAGCCTTGCGGCGCACCGGCAGGCGGTTGCTGCGGATAGCCGGGCCGACCTGGCGGTGGATAGCCGGGCTGCCCTGGCTGCGGATGGTTCGGTGGTGTTGTCATGGATCCCCTCCCCGGGTCTCGCGTGGTTCCGTGCGCACAGGCGACGGGCGAACCCATGGAATCTAGCCGATCACCGCGAACCCCGCCGGACCGGTGAACCGCCGCAACGACTTCGGCGCACGCCAGTTCTCACAGATACAGTCCCGGATTGACCGCATCCCGCGCGACGGCATCGATCCTGGCCTCGCCGTCGCGCACCGCCACGAGCTCGGCCAAGGTCGCGCCGTCCGGATAAGCGCCTGCCTCGCACCGCTGCTCCCGCTCCAGCCAGGCCGCCGCCTCCACACCGGACAGCCGCCCGATCTCGATCCGCGCCAGGCACCGGCCCGGCCGCGTCACCGCCGGGTGCAGGCGCGACAGGTCCTCGTTGGTGGTGATGGCGACGAGCACGTCCCGGCCCTGGCCGAGCATGCCGTCGGTCAGGTTCAACAGCCGCGAGAGTCCCTGCCCGGCCGCCTCCTTGGCTTCGCCACGGATCAGCTCGTCGCAGTCCTCCAAGACCAGCATCCGCCAGCGGGGCGCGCCCTCGTCGGCATTGTCGACTCCCGCGGCCACGTCCATCAGGTAGCCGGGCTTGCCGAACATCACCTCGGGATCGAGCACGCAATCGAATTGACACCAGGCGCCCCAGGCACGCGCCAGCGCGCGCAGCGCCGTGGTCTTCCCCGTGCCGGGAGGTCCGTGCAGCAGCACCAGGCGGCCGCGGACGTCGGCGGCGGTGAGCGACATCAGGCGATCCATCGCGGTGGCGACCTCGCCCGTGTAGTTATCCCGGATCGACGACCACTCGGGCGCCGAGATCGAGCGCGCACGCCGCTGCGGGCCGTGGGTGTGCATGTGCCAGAAGCCCATCTCCACGGTGTCGCCCACCTCCGGCGGCGCCGCCGCGTCCCGGATGGCCTCGGCGAGCAGCTCGTCCGCGAGCGTCTCGCTGACGGCGGTGACCTCGACCATCGCCGAACCGCCCGACCAGCGCACCGACCGCAGCGACCAGCCGGGACCCACCACCAGCGTCGCCCCGCTGTCGTTGTCGCGCACCGTGCGCACCACGCGGCCGCGGCCGGGACGCAGCGGCGCTTCCGGCCGCACCCGCTCCAGATGCGCGGTGCGCGCGCACGGCTGATCGCCGCGCAGGAACGGACCGAGCGCGAGGGCATCGATCGCGTCGCGGATCGAGTACGTGGAATCGACTACGACGGTCCACGGCAGCCGCTCGGCGGGATCGGCCGAGGGCTCCCCGGGACCGATCAACCGAAGAGGCTCATGACGTGCGGACACCCGGAGAATGATCCGGGGCGGCCTGCCGCGATGTCCATCGAATTACGAAAGCGCCCCTCCACCGAAGGTGAAGGGGCGCTTCGCGGGAACCTCCGGCCTACAACGCCTTCAGTTCCTCGGTGACCGCTCCGACGGACTTCTTGGCGTCGCCGAACAGCATGGAGGTGTGGTCGGCGTAGAACAGCGGGTTGTCGATACCGGCGAAACCACTGTTCATCGACCGCTTGAGCACGATGACGCTCTTGGCCTGGTCGACGTTGAGCACGGGCATGCCGTAGATCGGGCTGGAGGCGTCCTCGCGGGCGGCGGGGTTGGTGACGTCGTTGGCGCCGATCACCAAGGCGACATCGGTGCGATTGAACTCGCCGTTGATGTCGTCCATTTCCTTGAGCGCGTCATAGGACACCTCGGCCTCGGCCAGCAGCACGTTCATGTGACCGGGCATGCGACCGGCGACCGGGTGGATGGCGTATTTGACCTCCACACCCTTAGCCTCCAGCAGCGAAGCCATCTCCTTGACCGCGTGCTGCGCCTGCGCCACCGCCATGCCGTAACCGGGCACCACGATCACCTGGTTCGCATACGCCATCTGGATCGCGGCGTCCGCGGCGGAAGTGGCCTTGGCCTGCTTCTGCTCACCATCCGCACCGCCGGGCGCGGCACCGCCGCCACCGAAACCGCCCGCGACGATCGCCGGGATGGACCGGTTCATCGCCTTGGCCATCAGGTTGGTCAGGATGGTGCCGGACGCGCCGACGATCATGCCCGCGACGATCATCGCGGTGTTGTTCAACGCCAGACCCGCCGCGGCGGCCGACAATCCGGTCAGCGCGTTGAGCAGCGAGATGACCACCGGCATGTCCGCGCCGCCGATCGGCAGCACCACCATCAACCCGAGCACACCGGCTGCCACCAGCACCGCGATCATCCACAGCTGTGACACCCCGTCACCGGTGGCGCCGACGCCGATCACCACCGCCGCGGCGACCGCGCCCAGCAGCAGCAGCAGGTTCAACGGTTGCTGCAATTTGCCGATCCCGATCGGGCGGCCGGGCAGGATCTCCTGCAACTTCCCGAACGCGATCAGCGAACCCCAAAACGACACCGAACCGATGATCGCCGCGAACAGCGACCCGATCACGATGTGCACGGTCGGTTCCTCGTCGAAGTGCGAGAAACCCTGGGAGTTGATGAATTCCGACCACGCGATCAACGCGACCGTGCCACCGCCGACACCGTTGAACGCGGCCACCAGCTGCGGCATCGCGGTCATCTTGGTGTACTTCGCGGGCGGCACACCCAGCACGACGCCGACCACCAGACCGGCGACGATGAGAATCCAGTTGTCGGTGTGCCGGATCGAGATCAGCGTCGCGACCACCGCCAGCGCCATGCCCACCGCGGCGATCAAGTTGCCGCGCACCGCGGTCTTCGGGCCGGTCAAGCCCATCAAACCGTAGATGAACATGCCGAAGGCGATAATGTAGAGACCGTTCACCAGATAGGTGACGTTGTCGAAGGTGTGCATCACTCACCCGCCTTCTGCGCGGCAGCGGGCTTCTTGCCCTTGAACATCCCCAACATCCGGTCGGTCACCACGAAACCACCGATCACGTTCAGGGTTCCGAACACCACAGCGACGAACAGGATGATCTGCGTCAGGATCGACGGGTCCTGCACGTTACCCAGCGTGACCAGCGCGCCCAGCACCACGATGCCGTGAATGGCATTGGTGCCCGACATCAACGGCGTGTGCAGCGTGTTCGGGACCTTGGAGATCACCGCGAAACCGACGAACCCGGACAGCACCAGGATCGCGATATTCGCCAGCAATTCGGTATACATCAGTTCTCCACCTTCGCCTCGGTCGCGTCCTTCACCTCAGCGGCATCCTTCACTTCAGTGGCTTCGGTCGCGTCGGCCGCCTCGGTCGCCTCGGCCGCAGCACGGGTGACGCAGGAATCCGCCAGCACCTGGTCGCTGAAGTCGGGCGCGAGCTTGCCGTCGACCAGCATCAGCTCCAGCAGCGCCGCGATGTTCTTCGAGTACAGCTCCGAGGCGTGCTCGGGCATGGTGGCGGGCAGGTTCAACGGCGAGGCGATGGTCACCTCGTGCTTGACGACCGTCTGTCCGGGCTCGGTCAACTCGCAGTTGCCGCCGGTCTCACCGGCCAGATCGACGATCACGCTGCCGGGCTTCATGCCCTCGACCGCCGCGGCCGTCACCAAGCGCGGCGCGGGACGCCCCGGCACCAGCGCGGTGGTGATCACCACGTCGAAGCCCTTGATCGCGTCCTCCAAAGCCTGCTGCTGCGCGGCCTTCTCCTCGTCGGTGAGCTCACGGGCATATCCGCCCTCACCAGCGGCGTCGATCCCCAGATCCAGCCACTGCGCACCCACCGACCGCACCTGATCGGCGACCTCGGGCCGCACGTCGTACCCGGTGGTCCGGCCGCCGAGGCGCTTCGCGGTCGCCAGCGCCTGCAAGCCCGCCACGCCCACACCGAGCACCAGCACGGTCGCGGGCTTCACTGTGCCTGCGGCGGTGGTCAACATCGGGAAGAACCGCGTCGACTCCGACGCCGCCAGCAGCACCGCCTTGTATCCCGCCACATTCGCCTGCGAGGACAACGCGTCCATCACCTGCGCGCGCGAGATCCGCGGAATCGCCTCCACCGCAAACGCTTGCACCCCCGCCGACTTCAGCGCGCCGATCTGGTTGTCGGCGTTGCGCGGCGCGAGGAAACCGATCAGCGTCTGCCCTGACGACAGCTTGCCCACCTCGGCGTCACTGGGCGGGGCGACCTTCACCACCACATCCGCCGACCACGGATCACCGATCGTCGCGCCCGCCTCCACATACGCTTCGTCGGGAATCAGCGCGCCCTGTCCGGCCCCGGACTCGACGACGACCTCCAGGCCTTGCTTCACCAGGCTGGGGATGATCTTCGGCACCAATGCGACACGTCGCTCGCCCGCGTTCGATTCGCGAACGACACCGACACGCGCGCCGCGCGGCGATGGATCGCCTACGCTCTGCGTTGTCTCCACTTGTCAGACTTCCTTCTCTTACCGAGCTTCAGGCAACGGGTAGACGACCGGACGATGTTACCGTCGAGTAAGTTCGCCCAAATCCTCGCAACTGTACCTGGCCCGCCGTGAGCCTAGCTGAGATGCCCGTCACACACGCCGGGCGATTCGCGCCGGTGCGCCGGGGGTTCCCCGGTCGCCACGGAGCGAGCCGTCTTCCATCGAAGCCGCGGTCCACCGTTTTTCCTTCTCGCTCTGTGATCGTGGTCGCCGCACGTGAACACGGCAAGACCGTACGTAAAAGTCTGTTACCAACCTCGAGGTGGGGGCCTGATCGGAGGCCCGGCGTCCCGGTGAGCGGACATGCGCGTCCCGCCGAACGACGCTCCGGGGGTGTTCCGCTCGGCTCGTACGCCGTATGGTCCAGCGTGTGAACGACTGCGTCTTCTGTCGCATCGTGGCAGGCGAGGCGCCGGCGGCGAAGGTGTACGAGGACGACGCGCTCTGCGCGTTCCTCGACATCCGGCCGGTGGCCCGTGGGCACACGCTGGTCATACCGAAGCGGCACGCCGCCGAGTTGGAGGATCTCGACGCCGAACTCGGCGCGCGGATCTTCCGGGCCGGGCACCGGCTCGCACTGGCCGTCCGGCGCAGCAGCCTCGCCGCCGACGGCGCCAACCTGGTACTCAACGACGGAACCGCCGCGTTCCAGACCGTGCCGCACGTCCACCTGCATGTGATCCCGCGCAGGCACGGCGACAAGCTACGGTTCGCTACGGGATTCCTGCTGCGGCGCCCGCACGATCCGGTGACCACCGCCGCGGCCATCCGGGACGGCATCGCCACATTGGACAACGAGGGCGAACGCCCGGAAAAGGAAATCGACGGATGACCGAGACGTTCGATCGGGCCACGCTGATCGACCTGCTGGTACGGCAATGGGACGCGATCGACGCGCTGGTCGCTCCGCTGGACGAGGACCGCTGGCGCACCCCGTCGTCGCTGCCCGGCTGGACCGTGTTCGACGTCCTCGCCCACATGGTCGGCACCGAGTCCTGGCTACTGGGTGACCGCCCACCCGCCCACGACCCCACGACCGCGAAGACCGATGTGCGCACGCTTCCCTACGTGCGCAACGAGACCGCGGTGCTCAACGAGATCTGGGTGGACCGGTTGCGCCCGCTGTCCGGCGCCCGGCTGCTCGAGTTCTATCGCGACGTCATCGCGCGCAGACGCGCCGCGCTCGCGGCCATGGGCGACGCCGAGTGGGAGAAGGAAACCGTCTCGCCGGTCGGGCAGGTGACCTACGGCAGGTTCATGCGGGTGCGGTTGTTCGACTGCTGGATGCACGAACTCGACATCGCCGACGCGCTCGGCGTGCCGGTGGAAGAGGGCGGGCCAGGCGGCGAGCTCGCGTTCGCGGAGTTCGCGGGCAGCATCCCGCGCGTGGTGGCGAAGAAGGGCGAGGCGCCGGACGGCGCGCGGATCACCTTCGTGCTGACCGGCCCCTTGGCCAAGACCTTGCACATCGAGGTGGCGGGCCGGGCGCGCTACGTGGACGCGTTCGACGAACCCGCCACGGTCGAGATCGGCCTGGACTCGAGGCTTTTCGTGCGGCTCGGCGGCGGTCGGACGACCGCCGAGGAGCACTTGGACGAGATCACCATCCAGGGCGATGCCGAACTCGGGCAACGCATCGTGCGCCACCTGGCCTTCACCATCTGATCCGCGATGCGGCTGTTCCTGTCCAGCTATCGCTTCGGGGCGCACTACGACCGGCTCGCCGCGCTCGCGGGCCCGCCCGGCCGGGTGGCGCTGATTCCGAACGCCTGCGACGCCTGGCCGCAGGCGTGGGCGGGCGCGGTGACCAGTGACATGGCACCGCTGCGCAAGCTCGGCTACCGGCCCGAGGTGCTCGACCTGCGCGAGTACGCCGGTCGGGAAGCCGACCTGGAACGGAAGTTGGCCGAATTCCCGCTGGTGTGGGTGCGCGGCGGCAACACCTTCGTGCTGCGCGCCCAGTTCGCCCGCAGCGGCGCGGACCGAGCGCTTCCCCGGCTGCTCGCCTCCGACGCGCTCGTCTACGCCGGATACAGCGCCGGGGCCTGCGTGATGACCCCGGACCTGCACGGCCTGGAGTCGGTGGACGATCCCGGCGAGGTCGCCCCGGCGTGCGGCATCGAACCGCGATGGGACGGATTGGGATTGGTCGACCGCCGGATCGTGCCGCACATCGATTCGGCCACCGATCCCGACGGTGAGTGCACTCGGCTCGCCGCCCGCTACCGCGCCGAAGGCGTCGAGCACTGGGCCATGACCGACGAGGACGCGATCGTCGTCGACGGCGCGCGCACCGAGGTGCTCATCGATCCGGCGGTGTCGTGAACGTCGTCTTCACCTCGCGTCCGGCGCGAGTTCGGGTTCCGGCTCGGCAGCCCGGCGGAAGACCACCCAGCGCATCGCGCTGTACATGTAGACGGCTTCGCAGGCGCCCGCCAGCAACCGGGACAGGTGGTACTCCAGCCCCAGCGCGGCGAGTCCGCTGCCGACGCCGAGGATGAACGCGAGGTAGTTGACCACGACCACCCCCAGGTACACCGTGGCCTGCCTGCCGACCGGCGCGTGGGAATGGAAGTTGAACCTACGGTTCAGCACGAAGGCGAGTCCGAACGCGCACACGTACGCCACGGTCACCGACAACCACACCGGCAGATCGAACGAGCCGTGCAAGACGGTGAGCAGCGCCAAGTCGACGGCGAAGGTGCCGCTGTTGATCAGCGCGAAGCCCAGGAGTGTCGGCGGGACGAGACGGTCCAGCCCCAACGGCAGCCGCTGCACGACCGCCTCGCACCAGCGGGTGAACCGGTCGGCGATGGTATCGGCGGTCTCGGACAGCTCGTGCACGCGACCAGGCTGCCAGCGGCAGATGTCCGGCAGATGAGCAGGCGGCGACCGCCCGGTGGATCAGCTGATCTGCGCCCGGCCGGGACCGTCCTGGGCCTGGTCCAAACCGGCCCAGGCCGCCAGGCACCGCCGCCGCGCGACATCGTCCGCGTCCGCAAGCAGCGCCTCCAGCAACTCGCGGGGCTCGCGGCGCCAGAGGTCGGCCAGCTCGGCGAGGGCCTCCTTGCCGAAGACACCGGAGCGGTCCAGCGCGTTCAGCCACTCCTCGTGCTCGCCCGCGTGCACACGCCGCAGCACGTCCGGGTCGATGCCGCCCTCGACGAACTCGCTGGAGAACATCGCGGCGACCAGTTCCCGGCGACTGGGTTGTTCGCCCTGCATCCGTTCCATCCCTCCAAGTGGTACGCGGCGAACCGCATGGTCGGCCTTCGCCACGACACGGCGGCGCCGGGAGAACTCGATGCCCCGAACACTAAGCCCCTGAGGGCATTCTGGTCTCCCGGCAGCGGTAATACCACTATGGCGGGTGACATCACATTCCGGGGCTTTCGCGCGCCACACGCGCACGGGTCGGCCGATCAGCAAATCACGGGCACGGGGAGCTAGCGTGAAGTTGTGGACCTGCATGACTTGATCGCCGCCCTCCCCGACGGCACGGTGCTCACCGACGCCGACCTGCTGGCGAGCTACCGCCAGGACTGGGCGCGGGATCCGGACGCCGGGACCGCCCTCGCCGTGGTGCGGGCAACCAGCACCGACGACGTTGCCGCCACGCTGCGATGGGCCACCGCGCATCGTGTCCCGGTGATCCCGCGCGGAGCCGGATCCGGGCTGTCCGGGGGCGCCACGGCGGTCGACGGAGCGATCGTGCTCACCACCGAGCGGATGCGGGATATCACCGTCGACCCGGTCACCCGGACCGCCGTTGTGCAGCCGGGCCTGCTCAACGCCGAGGTCAAGCGCGCGGTCGCGGAGCACGGCCTGTGGTATCCGCCCGACCCGTCGTCGTTCGAGATCTGCTCGATCGGCGGTAACGCGGCGACGAACGCGGGCGGACTGTGCTGTGTGAAATACGGCGTGACAACCGATTACGTGCTCGGGATGCAGGTCGCGCTCGCCGACGGCACCGTCGTGCGCCTGGGCGGTCCGCGATTGAAGGACTCGGCCGGACTGTCGCTGACCAAGCTGTTCGTCGGCAGCGAGGGCACGCTCGGAGTGATCACGGAACTGACCCTGCGCCTGCTGCCCGCGCAACCGCCGCAGAGCACGGTCGTCGCGAGCTTCCCCACGCTCACCGCCGCCACCGAGGCGATCCTGACCATCACCGGCGAACTGCGGCCCTCGATGCTCGAGTTCATGGACTCGGTGTCGATCAACGCCGTGGAGGACGAGTTGCGGATGGGATTGGACCGGCAGGCGGCCGCGCTGCTGGTCGCGCGCTCCGACGCACCCGGCGAATTCGCCCGGCGCGAGGCCGAGATCATGGCGGCGGCCTGCGAGAAAGCAGGCGCCACCGAGGTTTTCCACACCGAGGACCCGGCCGAGGGCGAGGCGTTCGCGGCCGCCCGGCGGCTGGCGATTCCCGCCGTGGAGAAGCTCGGCCCGCTGCTGCTCGAGGACGTCGGCGTGCCGCTGCCCCGGCTCGGCGACCTGGTGAGCGGCGTCGCCGAGATCGCCGAGCGCAACGCGGTGACGGTGTCGGTGATCGCGCACGCGGGCGACGGCAACACCCACCCGCTGATCGTGCACGACCCCTCCGACGCGGATCTCACCGAGCGGGCGCATCGCGCCTTCGGCGAGATCATGGAACTGGCCATCGCCCTCGGCGGCACCATCACCGGTGAACACGGCGTCGGCCGATTGAAGAAGGCATGGCTGCCCGATCAGCTCGGCCCCGACGTGATGGCCCTGACCCGGCGCATCAAGGACGCCCTCGACCCGGACGGCATCCTCAATCCCGGCGCGATCCTGTGACCGCCGCGACGGAACATTCCCACCCGACAAGGAGTTCTACCCCGACATGACGACCAGGCTCGAACACAACGTCGCCGATACCCGTTTCGAGATCTACATCGATGACACCCTCGCCGGGTACGCCGACTACGCCGAACGCGAAGACCCCAAGGTCCGCGACTTCCACCACACCATGACCTTCCCGGAGTTCCGGGGCCGCGGAGTAGCCGCCCAGGTCGTCGAATACGCCCTCGACGACTCCCGCGAGTCCGGCTTCTCCGTCATCCCCACCTGCTGGTACGTGGAGAAGTACATCGCCGAACACCGTGAGTACGCGGACTTGGTCTCCTGACGCACCGACCGGCTCACCCGCCGCTCGCGGCGAGCAAGCCCCGGATATCGATTTTCGTCATGCCGTGCACCGCGGTCAGGATCCGTTCGGCCGTGTCCGGTTCGGCGCCCGCCAGCAAGTCACTCAGAGCCTTCGGGATGACCTGCCACGTCACGCCGAAGCGGTCGGTCAGTGAACCGCCCGGCCCTTCGTGACCGCCATCGGTGAGGCCTGCCCACACGGCGTCCACCTCGTCCTGTGAATCGCATTCGACGTACATCGACAGCGCTCCGGTGAAAGCGAACTGCGGCCCGCCGTTGTAGGCGATGTACCGTTGTCCGGCCAATTCGAAGGTGACGGTGGTGGCGCGACCGTCCGCGGCGCGCTGTATGCCGAGCACCTCGGAGTCGGCGATCAGCCCCGTGTAGTGGTCGGCGGCCTGCTCGGCGAGGCCGTCGAACCACAGGAACGTACTCATCCGCATGCTTGTCCTCCTTTGTCGCGGGCCTCGGCCCGGGTGAACGCCGTGTAGTCCTTCAGTTCGACCACTTCGGCGACCTTCTCCATGCCCCGGCCGACCAGGCGCCTCGGCAGGAACGGCAGCATCCGGATGGACAGGTTGCGCAGCCGGACCTGTGCCCGGGAGTCCGGCATCAGGCCGCCGTCGCCCGCATTCCGGGCGAACTCTTGGGCCTGCTCGGCGAACTCGCGCATCTCCCGCTCGTAGGCGGCGTAGGCGAGGCGATGGTCGCCATCGGCCGCGGCGAGTTCGCCGGCCAGGATGTACGCACCGACCAGCGCCAGGCTGGTACCGATGCCCGACATCGGCGAGGCGCAGTAGCTGGCATCTCCGATCAGCACCGTCCGGCCGCGTGACCAGGTGTCCATCCGCACCTGTTCGACCCGGTCGAAGTAGAAATCGGGCGCCTCCCAGATGGTGGAGAGCATCCGGGGGATCTCCCACGCGTCGCCTCGGAAGGCGGAGACGACGGTCCGTTTCTGCTCGTCGATATCACGCTTGTCGTATCCCAGCGGGGCCGAGCGCAGGAAGAATCCGGCCAGCGCTTCTCCGGGAGCGGGTTTCGGGTACAGCGCGGCTGTCCGGCCGGGCCGACCGTCGCGGCCGGACATGGTGTACATCAACTGCCAACCATCGTGCTCGAGCGCCGTGGTGGTACTGAACAGCGCGATGTAGCAGCCGAGATCGCGGATGTAGCGCTGCTCAGGACCGAAAAGCAGACCTCGGACGGTGGAGTGCACACCGTCCGCGCCGACCAGCAGGTCGAATTGCCTGGACCCTCCTTGCGCGAAGTCGACCCGCACCCCGTTCTCGTCCTGGTCGACTGCGGTGATCGAGTCACCGAAGACGTATTCGACGTCGTCACGGGACGTGTCGTAGAGGATTCGGGCCAAATCGGTACGGAGAACGGCCATCTCGGCGACGGGTCCGCCCGAGTGCCCGAACACGTCGGTACCCATCGTCGCGACGCGCTTGCCCTCGCCATCGACGAACGCCAGCCCGCGTGCTCCGGTGTGCGCCTGCCGGACTCGGGCGACGATGCCGGTCCGCTCGGCCACCTGCCGGGCGGTACCGCGGATATCTACCGCGTGGCCACCGCTGCGAGGTGCGGCCGCGCGCTCCACCACGGTCGGTTGGAAACCGTACTTCTCCAGCCAGTACGCCAGGGTCGGCCCGGCGACTCCGGCCCCGGATATGAGGACGGTCCGATTTTTCATGCGTTCTCCCGCTGGAAGTGGCCTGCCGGTCGAAACGGCGACGGATGACCGGCCGCTCTTGACCGCACTAGGTGCGTACGGTGTATTGAATCTGTCTCCACCGTAGCCATTCCGGCCCGAAAAGTACTACTCAGCAACCAGATAAGTACACTAGGACGATCAGAACCGAACTAGTACACCTGTGGTCGAATCGACCGGATCGGAGCACCTCTTGCCGTCAGCGGCACAGCGACCGGATCCGCCGTACCGGACGATCGTCGCGGAGATTCGCGCGCGAATCCTGACCGGCGACCTTCGACCCGGCGATCGGGCGCCCTCCATCCGGCAGATCGCTCAGCGATGGGGCGTCGCGGTCGCGACCGCGACCAAAGTGACGGCGGCTCTCCGCGAGGAAGGACTGGTCGAAGCGCGAGTCGGTTCCGGCACGGTGGTCAGCGCCCGCAAGCAGTCAACGGCGCCCCGGCCCACCATCTCATCGACGCCATCCGGTCCCTCCGATCAGGCGCTGAACCGCGACGACGTGGTCCGCAAGGCCATCAGGATCGCCGACACCGAGGGCCTGGACGCGGTGTCGATGCGACGACTCGCTGCCGAACTCGGCGTCGGCCCGATGTCGCTGTACCGGCACGTGGAAAACAAAGACGAACTGCTGACACAGATGGCCGACATGGCCTTCGGTGAACTCGAGCTACCCGAGCCGGGGCCGGACGGCTGGCGCGCCGAACTCGAACTGATCGCCCGCGGGCAATGGCAGCTGTGCCAGCGGCACCTATGGCTACCCGAGGTTGTCTCGTTCACCCGCCCCTTGCTCGCACCCAACATGATGGCGCAAACCGAGTGGACACTACGCGCCCTCGACGGACTCGGCCTGCCCATGACCACCCGCCTGCACGAAGCACTCACCCTGCACGCACTGGTTCTCGGCCTCGCCCGGTCGATGGCGGAAGAAGCCGAAGCCGAACAGGACACCGGCATGCCCCTCGACCACTGGACGATCGCACTCCGGACACAAGCCCACGACCTCCTCGCCAGCGGCGAATTCCCCCTACTGGCAACAATCCCGGAGTCGACGAACCTGAACGACCTCTTCGAATACGGCCTCGCACGCCACCTCGACGGCTTCGCCGCCCTACTCAGCCATGCGTCCGTGAGCGGCACATGAGCGAGAGGTCTACTCGCGTTTTGCCGCAGCCATGTGCCGCTCGCGGCGGTCAGCCGGTTGGCTTGGGGGTGGGAGTCACCGCAAGCCTGTGGTGAAGGCGTCCCATTCGTCGGGCGTGAACACCAGAGCCGGGCCGGTCGGGTTCTTCGAGTCCCGCACGCCGATATAGCCCCCGTTCAGAAATGCAACCTCAACACATTCCTTTCCGGCCTGGCTGCGGCTGCTCTTGAACCACTTCGCGTCGGAGAGGTCCGTATTCACAGTGCATACTCCCTTGCTGTAGGCCGGAGCAGATGTTGGTGTTCTGGGTCCAGCGTCCGCCCTTCGATCGGCTTCAGGAACGTTCGAACTCTCCATCCGCCACGCCAGCGGTGAAAGCGTCCCACTGGCCGGGCGTGAACATCAGCGCCGGGCCGGTCGGGTTCTTCGAATCCCGCACGCCGATGTGACCTCCTGCGAGGAAAGCCACTTCGACGCATGCTTTGTCGCCCCCGCTACGGCTGCTCTTGAACCACTTGTCCTCGGAGAGGCCGATATTCACAGTGCATACTCCCTTGCAGTCTGCCGGAGCAGGCTCTTGCTTTGTTCCGGGTCCAGCGCCGCGCGCTCGAACTGCTGGTAGGCATCGACATACCGGTTCACAGCGCTGAACTTCTCCAGGTACAAATCGCCTGTGAAGCTCTCGACGTAGACAACTGTAGGCTCCTTGGGCTGCCGCTTGCTGTCACCCCCGGACTTCAAAATCACGAACGGCCCGACGGCGACACCCATCGGGAATCCGGCCGAGAAGGGAAGCACCCGGATCGTGACGTTGGGCAAACCCATGAGGTCTACCAGATGCCGCAGTTGGGCGGACATGACGCGATCGTCGCCAACGATCCCGCGTAGCGCCGACTCTCGAAGGATGGCGTTCACAGTCACGGGTTTCGTTTTGCGGGTGATCAGTGCTTGACGCTTGCGACGGAGGTGTACACGCCGCTCGTGTTCCAGTGGCGTGTCCCCGGGGTAGACGGCGCGGATCAGTCCGCTCGCGTACGCCGGGGTCTGGAAGATTCCGGGAACCAGTTCCGGCTCGTACCAGGTCAGCGCCCGCGCGGTGGCTTCCAGGTCCACGAACACATCGAAGTTCTCAGGGATCAGGTCGCCGAACTCATGCCACCACGACTTCACGCTGGCCTGCTTCGCGAGCCCGACCAGTGCGTTCGTGTACTCCTCGGTGAAGTCGTAGATCTTGCACAGCGCCTCGATGTCCACGGTGCGGATCCGCTCGGTCTTGCCGACCTCCATCCGCTGAACGGTGCTGACGCTCCACTGCATCCGTTCGCCGACATCGGCCAGAGTTAACCCCGCCGCTTCGCGCCCGTTCCGCAGGTGCCTACCGAGCTGACGGCGAGGGAGAGTCGAGCCACCACTTTCGGCCATGCCGCGTTCCTGTCTACTCAGGCGACCCGGCTTCTCATCTCCGGGCCAATTCTCAATGCAGGATGAAAAACATGCTGGTGGAGCTGATGAGATTTCATCTTTACGTATTCCACCCTGCTGGTCCAGTGGTTCTCTGAGATAGCGCCTGATGGGGGACGCGAAAAGCTAGACCTCACAACCCGGTTCGCTTCCCTTCGTAGATTCGTTCAAGAGCCGTTGGAGTTCGGGCGCACCCATGAACCCTTCGATGAAGCAGAGGTCTCGTTGCGCCACATAGCGTTTGGAGACACGCCGTTGTCTCGCTGCCACTACTACCGACAGGTGTGCGGCCTCCCCGCGACGGTCGACCCTCCCCAGATCGGCCGGATCGTCGTCCGCACCGGAATGGTCTGGGCCGTAACCATGCCCGCCGTGCTGGGACAGCACGTGAAGGCGTGGATGCAATACCACGGCCACGAGTTGGGACCGATCCTGTCGCATCCACGATCGCATCGGTGGACATTCATCATCCGGCCGGACCTGCCGGACGACGTGCCGTTGTTCGCCAAGATGTTCCGCTTGAACGTGTCCATCATCCGCTACGGCGGGACGATCGCCTTGCCGAGCCCCGCCGATCGAGGCATCCGGTTCCGCGCGTGGGTAACGCGGCCCGACACGGCATTTCGCCCCTCCGGCCGGGTTGTCGTCGCAGCGATCCGTGGCTGCGTGGCCGACAAGCTCGCGCGCCGCCGGCGATGGGGGGGCATATGCCTGATCGCGGGGCATCCCCCATCCCCTCCGAGCCGGATGTTCACCTGTCGGTGTTCTGGCACGGCGCCCGCCTGGACTTCGTCGCCTGCCTCACGGCCGCCTGCCTGTTCGTTCAGGAATGGCGCGCCCGCCACTGGCACGACGCAGTCGAAGTATCCACAGACAACATCGACGGCTACCCGAGACTGCCTTGCGAACGGCTGTATTTACACCCCTGACATCGAATTCATCACCACCCGCGAGACGTCGCGTTCCTCGGCCCCCGGGGACCGGTAAAACGCACCTGTCGGTCGGGCTGGTGATGCGGGCCTCCAGGCCGGGCACCCGGGTCGCCGCGACCTGGGCTGAGTGCACGCCGCCGATCCAACTGACCGCGCTAGCAGTGGCTACTGCCATCTGCGGCGGATGGCACGGCAGTGGGCGGGTCGGCAGCATGACGCCGGGTTGAAACGGAATGATCCGTTCTGTACAGTTCAAACAGAACGAAGCATTCCATTCCAAAGGAGACCGCCGTGAGCACCATCAAGCCCTTCCGGGTCGACATTCCGCAGACGAAGCTCGACGATCTGGCCGAGCGTCTGCGCCGCTCCCTGTGGCCGAACGAACTGCCCGGCGTAGGGGACTCCTATGGCGTCCCCGAGGATCGGGTGCGCGGCCTGGCACAGTACTGGCTAGAGACCTTCGATTGGCGGGCGCTCGAGGCGAAGCTGAACGCCTACCCGCAGTTCACCACCGAGATCGACGGCGAGAACATCTACTTTCTGCACATCCGGTCATCTCGCGCGGACGCGCTGCCAGTGGTCCTGACCCACGGCTGGCCCGGCTCGGTGCTCGAGTACCTCGACGTCATCGAGTCGCTGACCGCGCCGGAGTCCGCTGACCATCCGGCCTTCCACCTCGTGATCCCGGCGCTGCCCGGCATGGGCTTCTCCGGCCCGACGCACAGCACCGGCTGGACCATGCGGCGCGTCGCCAAGGCCTGGATCGAGCTGATGGATCGGCTCGGCTACCAGCGCTTCGGCGCGATCGGCAACGACGGCGGCTCGATGGTCTCCCCGGAGATCGGTCGCCTGGCGCCGGACCGGGTAGTGGGTGTCCATGTGACACAGCTGTTTTCGTTCCCGTCCGGCGATCCGGCCGAGTTCGTCGACCTCTCGCCGGAGGACCTGGCGGCACTCGAACATTTGAAGTGGTTCCAGGACAACAAGATGGCCTTCAACATCCTGTGCAGCCAGCAGCCGCAGACGCTGGCCTACGCGCTCTCCGATTCGCCGATCGGCCTGCTGGGTTGGAACGCACAGCTTTTCGGTGAGAGTCTGGACGCCGATTTCGTCATCGGCAACGTTGCCCTCTACTGGCTGACCGGCACCGCGGGCTCCTCGGTCCGGTACTACTACGAGGAGGCGCACAGCACCGACCGCCCGACCGGCCCGACCACGACCCCCATCGCACTCGCCATGTTCAAGGGCGATTTCCAGTCGATCCGCCGGTTCGCCGAGCGTGACCACAGCAATATCGTCAGCTGGAACTCCTACGACGCGGGCTCGGCGATCGGCGGTCCGAACGATGCCGCAGGCCACTTCGCCGCGCACGAGGCACCCGAACTGCTCGTCGGCGACATCCGGCGGTTCTTCGCCGAAGTCGGCTGAAGTCGCGGCACTCCATGTCGTTTGGATGGCAGCTCGAGCGGGCGGACGACGGACGTTCGGGCGGGCCGAGCACCTCGACGGCCCGAAGAGCCCGAGATGCGTTCCGGGACCGCCCGAACGCCGCACATCTACAGAAGCGTCACTTCAGCAGCGCGCGCGACATCACCAGACGCTGGATCTGGTTGGTGCCCTCGTAGATCTGGGTGATCTTCGCGTCACGCATCATGCGCTCCACCGGGAAGTCGGTGGTGTAGCCCGCGCCGCCGAATAGCTGCACGGCGTTGGTGGTGACCTCCATGGCGACGTCGGAGGCGAAGCACTTGGCGGCGGCGGAGATGAAGCCGAGGTTCTGCTCGCCACGCTCGGCGCGGGCGGCCGAGGTGTAGACCATGAGGCGGGCGGCCTCGATCTTCATCGCCATGTCGGCGAGCATGAACTGGGTGTTCTGGAAGTCGGCGATCGACTTGCCGAACTGCTTGCGGTCCTTGGTGTAGGCGATGGCCGCGTCCAGCGCGCCCTGGGCCAGGCCGACGGCCTGCGCGCCGATGGTGGGGCGGGTGTGGTCGAGGGTCTGAAGCGCGGTCTTGAAGCCGGTGCCCGGCTCGCCGACGATGCGGTCACCCGGCACCCGGCAGTTCTCGAAGTACAGCTCGGCGGTGGGCGAGCCCTTGATGCCCAGCTTGTGCTCCAGCGGGCCGACCACGAAGCCCTCGTCGTCCTTGTGCACCAGGAAGGCCGAGATGCCGTTGGCGCCCTTCTCCGCGTCGGTCACCGCCATCACGGTGTACCAGGAGGACTTGCCGCCGTTGGTGATCCAGCACTTGGAGCCGTTGATGATCCAGTCGTCACCCTCCTGCTTGGCCCGGGTGCGCATGCCTGCCGCGTCGGAGCCCGCTTCGCGCTCGGATAGCGCGTAGGAGGCCATCTCGCCGTTGACGATGTCCGGCAGCACCTTGTGCTTCAGCTCCTCGGAGCCGTTCAGGATCAGGCCCATGGTGCCGAGCTTGTTGACCGCGGGGATCAGCGAGGACGAACCGCAGACGCGCGCGACCTCCTCGATCACGATGCAGGTGGCCACCGAGTCGGCCCCCTGGCCGCCGTAGGCCTCCGGCACGTGCACGGCGTTGAAGCCGGAGGCGTTCAGCGCGGTCAGCGCCTCCTCCGGGAAGCGGGAATTGCCGTCGACGTCCTTGGCGTGCGGAGCGATCTCCTTCTCGGCGAGAGCGCGGATCGCGGCGCGCAGCTCATCGTGGAAGTCCTCGAGCTTGAACAGGTCGAAATCGGGGTTTCCCGCCATCGGGCTTCACTCCTGGTCGTCGGTGGTGATCGCCGCTTTCCGCCGAGAAAGCAACGCGTCGGCACTCAGTGCCATATATGAGTCGAGTATACCCACATGGACGCGTATAACATGGGAAGATTACGTGGCACTCAGTGTCAGATTGGTCGCACTCAGGGCCACGTCACAGGGTGCCGAGCTTGCGGACCAGCAGGTCCGCTATCTGCCTGGGCGCGGCATCGCGCGGGAACACGGCGACGACGAGCTCGTCGGGATTCACGGCACGCCCGGCGCCACGCGGGATCGCGGCCAGCTCCAACCGCAGGTCGGCGGCGCCCGCGTCCGACTCGCCGCGCACCATCCGGCGCAGCAGGTAGTTGTGCGTCGCCGTCACAGCGGCGGCGAACTGCACCCGCGCCAGATCGGGGACGTCGGGCAGCCGCTCGCGCAGGTAGTCGGTGAACAACCGTTCGTAACGGAACACCGTGACGATCTCGCGCTCGCGCAACGCGGGCACCCGGCGCACCACCTGATAGCGCCGCGCCGCGATCTCCCGCCACTGCGTGAAGCGCTCGAACACCTGCACCACCGCCGCGCACACCGCTTCCCACGGGTCCTCGCGCGACGCGGACAGGAACTGCTCGGCCTGCGCCAGCTGAGACTCGTGATCGGCGAAGATCACGTCCTCCTTGGACCGGAACTGCCGGAAGAACGTGCGCCGCGAGATCCCCGCCGCCTCGGCGATCTCATCGACCGTCGTCGCCTCGTACCCCTTCTCGGCGAACAACCGCAGCGCCTGATCCACCACCGTGAGCCGAAAATGCGCGGTGTCGTCGCCTCCCCGCATCCGAGCGATATCCCCTGTAGTCACGACCTCACACCGTAGTCAGCAACCGAAACCCCCAGTTCTCCGCGCCGGAGATTCCACCATTTGCCGTGGTGCCCTTGCACGTCGAACTCACCACGCGACAAGCGGCAGACACGGTGAACGTACGCGGCCCTGGCGCCCTCAGTCGCCCCTGCCCGATGACCGAGGCGCACCCGCCCAGGTCGAACCAAGCGAACCGGCCGCTCAGCCCAAGAGCTTCGTGCGCAGTGCGTCGTCCTTTTCCAGCACCATCTGCTCGAGTCCGGCCTGGAACTGCTCCATGCGGGTGCGCAGGGCCGGGTCGTGGGCGGCGAGGATGCGGGTGGCGAGCAGGCCGGCGTTGCGGGCGCCGCCGATGGAGACGGTGGCGACGGGCACGCCCGCGGGCATCTGCACGATGGACAGCAGCGAGTCCATGCCGTCGAGGTACTTCAGCGGGACCGGTACGCCGATCACCGGCAGCGGCGTGGCGGAGGCGACCATGCCGGGCAGGTGGGCCGCGCCGCCCGCGCCCGCGATGATGACCTTCAATCCTCGACCGGCGGCGTCACGCGCGTAGTCGAGCATGCGCTGCGGAGTGCGGTGCGCCGAGACGACGCCCACCTCGAAGCGGATCCCGAATTCCGCCAACGCCTCCGCGGCGGCCTCCATCGTCGGCCAGTCGGAGTCGCTGCCCATGATCAGGCCGACAGCCGGGCCGATGGCCACTTCTTCACTCATGCGGATCCCATCCGTCGGTCCAGATCGCGTGCGACATCCAGTGCGCCGCCCGCTCGGCCTTCTCCCGAACCTCGGCCACGTCGTCGCCGAGGATGTTGACGTGCCCGATCTTGCGGTCGGGACGCTCGCCCTTCCCGTACAGGTGCACCTTCGCCTCCGGGAGCCGCGCGAACAGGTGGTGCAGCCGCTCGTCCATCGACATCTCCGGGGCCTGCGGCGCGCCGAGGATGTTGGCCATCACGGTCACCGGCGCCAGCGGCGCGGTGTCGCCGAGCGGGTAGTCGAGCACGGCGCGCAGATGCTGTTCGAACTGCCCGGTGCGGGCGCCGTCCATCCCCCAGTGCCCGGAGTTGTGCGGGCGCATGGCCAGCTCGTTCACCAGCAGCTCGCCGTCGGTGGTCTCGAACAGCTCCACCGCCATGACGCCGACGACGCCGAGTTCCCTCGCGAGGTTCAACGCCATCGTCTCCGCCGCGGCGGCCGTGTCCTCCGGCAGGTCGGGCGCGGGCGCGATGACGACCGCGCACTGACCCTTGCGCTGCACGGTCTCCACCACCGGCCAGGTCGCCGCCTGCCCGAACGGCGAACGGGCCACCATCGCCGACAGCTCGCGCTTCAGGTCGATCCTCGCCTCCGCCAGCAGCTGGACGCCGTACGCGAGCTGGTCGGTGACGATCGTCGCGGCCTCGTCGGCGGACTCGGGCATCCACACGCCGCGTCCGTCGTAACCGCCGCGCACCGCCTTCAGCACGATCCGCCAGCCGTGCTCGTCGCCGAAGCGCACCGCGTCGGCCACCGAGGTCACCGGCGTGAACGCGGGCACGGGCAGCCCGAGCCCGCTCAGCTTGGTGCGCATCGCCAGCTTGTCCTGCGCGTAGACCAGCGCCTGCGGCGGCGGCTGCACGTTGACGCCCTCGGCGACCAGCGCCTCCAGGTGCTCGGTCGGCACGTGCTCGTGGTCGAAGGTCAGCGCGTGCGAGCCGACCGCCGCCTTGCGCAGCGCGCTGAGGTCGGTATGGCTGCCGAGCACCACCTCGGGGCTGACCTGGGCGGCCGGGTCCTCGGGCTTCTCGGCGAGTACGCGCAGCCGCTGGCCCAGCGCGATCGCCGCCTGATGCGTCATGCGTGCCAGCTGTCCGCCACCGATCATGGTGACGGTGGGCATTGCCGATGGATCGAAGGAACGTGCGCTCACGTCGGACAATATTGTCATGTCCGGCTCGAATGGTCGGTACCGGTACACTCCGGTCTTGTGTCATTCGTCGAAGACGTGGTCAGCGTCCTTCCCAAGCCGCTGCAAGATATCGCGTACCGGCATCGGGAGTTGATCAAATTCGCGATCGTCGGGGCGACCACGTTCGTGATCGACAGCGGCATCTTCTACGGACTCAAGTGGACGGTACTCGCGGAGAAACCGGTCACGGCCAAGATCATTTCCGGCGTCATCGCCGTGATCGCCTCCTACATCCTGAACCGGGAATGGTCGTTCAAGAATCGCGGCGGGCGCGAGCGCCATCACGAGGCGCTGCTGTTCTTCGCTGTCAGCGGCGTCGGCGTGGTGCTGGCCTTCACCCCGCTGTGGATCTCCAGCTACGTCTTCGACCTGCGCCAGCCCAACGTCAGCTTCACGGTCGAGAACATCGCCGACTTCATCAGCGCCTTCATCATCGGCAATCTGCTGCAGATGGCCTTCCGTTTCTGGTCGATGCGCCGCTGGGTCTTCCCGGACGAGATGAAAGTGCTCGAAGCGGAGTTCGTCGACCTCGTGGAAGAGGAACTCGGCCGCAGCTGAGTCAGCGCGGCTCGGCCACCACCGCGTTCGCCGGACGGGCCTTCGAGGCCCCGAGGAACACCGCGAACAGCGCGGGCCTGCGCCGTTGCAATTCCAGGCGTCCGCCGTCCGCCTCGACCAACGCCCGCGCCAGCGCGAGGCCGACTCCGGTGGAACCGCCCGCGGAGAAACCCCGGTCGAAGATGTGCGGCGCCAGCTCGTCGCGAACGCCGTGCCCCTCGTCGGCGACCTCGACGCACACCAGCGGCTCACGGCCGACCCCCGGCCGCACCGAGCGCACCGACACCGTGCAGGTCCCACCGCCGTGCATGAGCGCGTTGTCCACCAGCACCGCGACCGCCTCGCGCAGCCGCGAACCCGTGATCGGGGCGCGCAGCGACTCGTCGCCGGTGAGCGTCAGCGTCCGGCCCGTCTCGGTGAACGGGTGGGTCCATTCGGCGACCACACCGCGCAACTCGTCCATCACCGGCACCGGATCGCGATCGGCCGCGTCCTCGTCCCGGGAGGCGCGGACCAGATCGTCGATCGCGTCGGTGAGGCGGTCGACCTGCGCCATCGCCTCCTCGGCCTCGTGCACCACTTCCGGATCGGGATGGGCGGACAGCTCGTCGAGGCGCAGCCGCACCGCGGTAAGCCTGCTGCGCAGCTGATGTGAGACATCCGCCACCAGGGCGTGTTCGCGCTGGAGCCGTCCGGCGATCTCCACGGTCGCCGAGTCGAGCACGTCGGAGACGCGGTCCAGTTCCGCGATGCCGTGCCTGCGCGGATCGGGGCGGAAATCACCCATCGCCAGCCGCGCCGCGCGCGCCGCGACGTCCCGCAGCGGATCGGCCACCCGCCGCGCGGTGACCACCGCGACCGAGACCGCCGCGCCGAGCGAGGCGAGCACCGCCAGCGCGACCACCGCGACCGCCTGGCGCTGCATGGCGTGCATCGGCGCCGAGGGCACCTCCAGGCGCAGCGACGCGGACTTGCCCATGGACAGCGACTCGACCAGCGGGTCGGGCACTTGGGCCACCCCGATGTCGCGCCGGGAGGCGTTGTCCTGCTGCGACGGGTAGACGATGGTGAGCTTCCCGTTCTCCGGCACCAGCGGCGCCACCGACCGGATGTCCAGCTCGCCGGGCACCGTGCCGTCGCGCTCCTGTGCGATGATCTCCGCGGCGATCCGGTCCAGCCGGTTCTGCAGGTCGTTGCGCGTGATGTCTTCCACCCACAACCACGCCGTGTAGATCAGCGGCACGCCGAGCACCACCGTGGTGAGGGTCAGCACGGTGAGCATGGAACGCAGGATCCGGCGGCGCACGTCAGTCGGTGTTCAGCCGGAAGCCGACCCCGCGCACGGTGACGATGCGCCGTTCGGCCATGGGGCCCTCGTCGCCGATCTTGCGGCGCAACCAGGACATGTGCATGTCCAACGTCTTGGAACCGCGCAGCTCCGCGTCGCCCCACACCTCGCGCAGGATGGTCTCGCGCGCCACCACCTGACCCGCCCGGTCGATCAGCACCTTGAGCAACTCGTATTCTTTGTTGGCCAAACCGATTTCGACTCCGTTGACCAGCACGCGCCGCGCCGCGGGCTCCAGGCGGATCCCCCCGACCTCGACCGTGTCGTCGCCGATTCCGCTGCGCCGCAACAACGCTCGCACCCGGGCCAGCAGCTCGGCGAGGCGGAACGGCTTGCCGACGTAGTCGTCGGCGCCCGCGTCCAGCCCCACCACGAAATCCACCTCGTCGGTGCGCGCGGTGAGCATCAGCACGGCCAGATCCGCGCCGCGAGCGCGCACCTGACGGCATACCTCCAGCCCGTCCATGCCGGGCAGGCCGAGATCGAGGATGAGCAGGTCATGGCCGCCTTCCAGGGCTCGTTGCAGCACGGCCGGGCCGAAACTCTCGACGGTCACCGAGTAGCCCTCGCGGCCGAGCGCGCGTGACAGCGGGGCCGCGATGGCGTCGTCGTCCTCGGCCAGCAGTACAGCGGTCATACGCCCAGGTTACGGGCTCACCGGTAGCTGCGACGGTCGTCCCGGCGCTCGTCGCGGCCGTCGCGATGGCGTTCGACCTCGAACACCTGGTGGTACAGCAGCGCGTGTACCTGCTGGACCGACGGGATGTCGTCGTATTCCAGCGGCTCCGAGGAGGACGACTCGATGATCAGCGTCCCGGTGCCGAGCAGCCGATCGAAGAGTCCGTGCCGGAACTGCACGCTGGAGATCCGGCTCATCGGGATGTCGATGCCGCTGTGGGTGAGCACGCCCTGACGTACCAGCACCCGCCGGTCGGTGATGATGAAATGCGTCGACTTCCATCGGATAACCGGTGCGGCACAACGCCATAGCAGGATGGCCAGATACACCACGAGCACCGTGACGAGCAGCGCCGAGGCGGTGGTGCCCGTGGCCTTCTGCGAGACGAGTCCCCCTGCGAAACCGGCGAGCGCGGTGGCCACGATGAGCGTCACGATCGGCCAGAAGAGCATTTTCCAATGCGGGTGGCGATGCAGCAGCAGCTGTTCCTCGGGCGCCAGCACATCCTCCGGATAACCCATGTCAGGAACACTACCGCCTGAAGATGTCGGAACGGCTGACACCGCAGCGCGTCATGCTGCACAATCGGCACCCTGCGTGTGACTATTCCGCGCAGTGTCTCTCTGTTTCGCGCAACGCCCGGCTCACCATCATCGTCGATTCCGACCGTGGAGGAACGCGTGACCAAAGACCTGACCCCGCTGCAAATCCTGGCCGAACTCGAGCCCGTCGCCGAAGAGAATGTCGATCGGCACCTGTCCATGGCGAAAGACTGGAACCCGCACGACTACGTGCCGTGGAGCCAGGGCCGCAATTTCGCCGCGCTGGGCGGCGTCGACTGGGAGCCGGAGCAATCGCACCTCAGCGAGGTCGCCCGGGTCGCCATGATCACCAACCTGCTCACCGAGGACAATTTGCCCTCCTATCACCGGGAGATCGCGCAGAACTTCTCCGAGGACGGTCCGTGGGGCACCTGGGTCGACCGGTGGACCGCCGAGGAGAATCGCCACGGCATCGCCATGCGGGACTACTTGGTCGTCACCCGCGCCGTCGATCCGGTCGCCCTGGAAGAGGCGCGGATGATCCACATGAGCAACGGCGTCCAGTCACCGGAAGGGTGGGGCGGATTTCTGTCGAGCGTCGCGTACGTCACCTTCCAGGAGCTGGCCACCCGTGTGTCCCACCGCAATACGGGCAAGGCGTGTAACGACGCCGTGGCCGACCGCCTGCTCCAGCGCATCTCCGCCGACGAGAACCTGCACATGATCTTCTACCGCTCGGTGTGCGGCGCCGCGCTCGACCTGGTCCCCGACCAAGCGCTGCCCGCGATCACCAGGATCGTGCGCAATTTCCTGATGCCCGGCGCCGGGATGCCGAATTTCCGCCGCTACGGCGTGCTGATGGCCAAGCACGGCATCTACGATCTGCGCCAGCATCTGGAGGAGGTGCTCCAGCCGGTGCTCAAGCAATGGAACGTCTTCGAGCGCTCCGATTACGGGCCGCGCGGCGAGCAGGCGCGCGACGAACTGGGCGCGTTCCTGGAGAAGCTGGGCAAGGACGTGATCAAGTTCGAGGAGCAGCGCGATCGCGCCCTCGCCCGGGATGCCTCGCGCGGCGTCGCCCGGCGCGTCTGAGGCACGCCGCCGCGCGTGGCCTGCGGCGCGGCGCCCGCCGCGCCGCCGGGCGGTCCGGCGCTCAGTACTGGGCGCGCAGATGCGTGACGTCGCCGGCGGATACCGCTTGCCCGCCGATGAGCAGGCGGCCGTACTCGTCGACGCCCTCGGCGACGCCGGTCAGCGTCCGGTCCCCGGGCAGCTCGGCACGGACCTCGGCGCCGATCGTGGCGCACCGCTCGCGATAGGCGGCGGCCAGTTCGTCGACCGCCCAGTCCGCGTCGCGCCACGCGGTGAAGCGGCGGGCGAATTCGGTCAGCAGGGATCGCACGAGCGCCGTGCGATCGGTCTGCGGCGCGCCGGCGATGGTGAGCGAGGTGGCGTGCGGCACCGGCAGTTCCTCTTCGGTCAGGCTCACGTTGAGTCCGAGTCCGATCACCACGGCAGGCGCGCCGCCCTCCGCGCTCGCCGCGACCTCCGCCAGGATGCCCGCCACCTTGCGGCTCCCGATCAGCACGTCGTTGGGCCATTTGAGTTCCGCGGGCACACCCGCCGCGGTCCGCAGCGCGTCGACCACGGCCACGCCGGTCAGCAGTGCCAGCCAGGCGAGCGAGGCGGGGCCGATCCCGGGCAACCGCACCAGCAGCGACATCGCCAGCTGCGCCCGCGGCGGGCTGACCCAGGTGCGCGCGTGCCTGCCGCGACCCTGCACCTGGGTCTCCGCCAGCAGAACCACGCGGTCGGCGGCCGGATCGGCCGCCCGCGCGATCAGATCCGCGTTCGTGGACCCGGTCGACTCGACCACATCGATCCGCGTGAAGAACGACAGCTCGGGCGACTCGACGGCACTGCGCCGCAACTGCTCTGCATCCAACGGTGGCCTCTGCACACCGGCAGGCTACTCGTCCTGCCGGGCGCTACCCGACCAGGTCATACGAGGAGACGATCGGGTCGCGCGCCGCCGCGCCCATCTCGTCGCCGTCCTCCCGCTCGCCTTCGGCCGCCTCGGCCCACACCTCGGGCTCGCCGTACTTCGGCGCCTCCTCGGTGGTCCGTGTCCACGCCGTCTCGGCCGCGTACTCCGCGCGAGCTCTACCCCATTCCCACATGACGCGCTCCTCCCCCGCTCGGAAATCCGTCGCCCTCAGGCTAAGTGGGCAGGACCGGTCGGCGATACTCATTTTCCGCCTTCCGGTCTCTGCTACCGACCAGGAAGTTTGCCTGGGAAAATTGATCTAGCTGCGGTTTTCTACTCGCCGGTAGCCCGGTCTTGGTTAGAAAGTAAACGCTGGTACTGGTTACACTCCGATGCCATGACGAGTGTCCAGCAGCAGCCCGCATCAGGTCCGGCGGGCTCCCCCGATATCCACACCACCGCCGGGAAGCTGGCTGACCTGCGGAATCGGCTGGAAGAGGCCAAGCACCCGATGGGTGAGGCCGCGGTCGACAAGGTGCACGCGAAGGGCAAGATGACCGCCCGCGAGCGCATCCTCGCGCTGCTGGACGAAGGGTCCTTCGTCGAGCTCGACGCCCTGGCCCGCCATCGCAGCGTCAACTTCGGCCTGGAGAACAACCGCCCGCTCGGCGACGGCGTGGTGACCGGTTACGGCACCATCGACGGACGCGACGTCTGCATCTTCAGCCAGGACGTCACGGTGTTCGGCGGCAGCCTCGGCGAGGTCTACGGCGAGAAGATCGTCAAGGTGATGGATCTGGCGCTGAAGACCGGCCGCCCGCTGATCGGCATCAACGAGGGCGCGGGCGCCCGCATCCAGGAGGGCGTGGTCTCGCTCGGTCTCTACGGCGAGATCTTCCACCGCAACATCCAGGCCTCCGGCGTGATCCCGCAGATCTCGCTGATCATGGGCCCGGCCGCCGGTGGCCACGTGTACTCCCCGGCGCTGACCGACTTCGTCGTCATGGTCGACGGCACCAGCCAGATGTTCGTCACCGGCCCGGACGTCATCAAGACGGTCACCGGTGAGGACGTCACCATGGAGGACCTGGGCGGCGCGCACACGCACATGACCAAGTCCGGCGTCGCGCACTACGTCGCCTCCGGCGAACAGGACGCCCTGGACTACGTCAAGGACCTGCTGTCCTACCTGCCGAGCAACAACCGCGCCGAGGCGCCCCGCTTCCCGGCCACCGACCCGATCGACGGCGCGATCGAGGACTCGCTCACCGACGAGGACCTCGAGCTGGACACGATCATCCCGGACTCGCCGAACCAGCCCTACGACATGCACGAGGTGATCCGGCGTCTGCTCGACGACGACGAGTTCCTCGAGGTGCAGGCCGAGCGCGCGATGAACATCATCGTCGGCTTCGGCCGGATCGACGGCCGCAGCGTCGGCATCGTGGCCAACCAGCCCACCCAGTTCGCGGGCTGCCTGGACATCGACGCCTCGGAGAAGGCCGCGCGCTTCGTGCGCACCTGCGACGCGTTCAACATCCCGATCATCACCCTGGTCGATGTGCCCGGCTTCCTGCCCGGTACCGGACAGGAATACAACGGCATCATCCGGCGCGGCGCGAAGCTGCTCTACGCGTACGGTGAGGCCACTGTGGGCAAAATCACGATCATCACCCGCAAGGCCTACGGCGGCGCCTACGACGTCATGGGTTCCAAGCACATGGGCGCCGATGTGAACCTCGCCTGGCCGACCGCCCAGATCGCCGTCATGGGCGCCTCCGGCGCCGTCGGATTCGTCTACCGCAAGCAGCTGCAGCAGGCCGCCAAAGAGGGCGGAGACGTCGATGCGCTGCGGCTCGAGCTCCAGAACGAGTACGAGGACACGCTCGTGAACCCGTACGTCGCCGCCGAGCGCGGATACGTGGACGCGGTGATCCCGCCGTCGCATACGCGCGGCCAGATCGTGTCCGCGCTGCGACTGCTCGAACGCAAGATGGTGACCCTTCCGCCGAAGAAACACGGCAACATCCCACTGTGATCGAGCGATACGCTCGATAGGCCGCGCACAAAGGGTGGCATCGGCCTCGGTAACACTTACTCTGGCGGGTACCGGCTTGTTGCAGAGACGCAATGAGTGCATCCGAGGACGAATGCTTCATCCGTAGCTAGTCGGAAAACGGGAATAGCCTGATCAGTCCGCTGATAGAGGCGAAGAGAGGACCTGGCACTGTGACGACCGTGGCAGAAGAAGATGTGTTGAGCGCCGTCGAACTGGATCTCACAGTCGACCCGATCGCAGACGAGACCGGTGCCTCCACCGGCTCCGACGCGGCAGCGCTATCCGCCGAGGCCACCGCTGAGCCGTTCTTCCGTGTCGTGAAGGGCTCGCCGAGCGACGAAGAACTCGCCGCGCTGGTGTGCGTGCTGTCCGCCGTGGCGAACAGCGCCGCGCCCACCGGCCCCGCCGGGCCGCCCGATATGTGGGGCCACCCGACGCTGATGCATCGCGGCTCTTCGCCGTTCTCCCCGTACGCCTTCCCGCAGCTGTCCCACTTGCGCGGGTGACGCGGCTGATCCTGGCTTCCGCGTCCCCGGCCCGCCGGGAGGTTCTCCGCTCGGCGGGCATCGACCCGATCGTCCGGGTCTCCGCCGTGGACGAGGACGCGGTCGCCGCCGCCCTCCCCGAGGACACGCCACCACGCGCGGTCGTGGTGGAACTGGCGCGCGCCAAAGCGGCCGCCGTGGCCGCGGACATTCCGGAGCTGGCCGCCGACTGCGTTGTGGTGGCCTGCGATTCGATGCTGCTCGTCGACGGCGAGTTGCAGGGCAAGCCGCACACCGCTGAGGTCGCTCGCGCGCGGTGGGGCGACATGGCCGGGCGCAGCGCGGATCTGGTCACCGGTCACTGCGTGGTGCGGATGCGGGATGGCCGGATCACCGCCGAGGCGGTCGATTGCAGCAGCACCACCGTGCACTTCGCCAAGCCGGAGCCGGACGAGCTGGACGCTTACATCGCGACCGGTGAGCCGCTCGAGGTGGCGGGCGCGTTCACCCTCGACGGGCTGGGCGGCTGGTTCGTCGATCGCATCGACGGAGACCCGTCCAGCGTCATCGGCATCGGGCTACCACTGCTGCGCCGACTGCTTGGCGATGTTGGGATCAGCGTTACGCAGCTGTGGGGCCACACGGCCTGACGGCGCGGTGAACGCTTCGGCGTCCCCGCCCGGGGACACCGGCGGCGCCGCCTCCTGGGCCTCGGCGCGCTGTGCCGCGATGAGTTCGAGCCGGGCCACGCACAGCTCCGGTTCGACGAACGGGTGCATCCGCACGTCGATCGTCCCGTGCGCGCCGCCCCGGTCGATCACCTCTTCCAGCAGGCCGAGGTGTACGCCGCACACCACCTCGGAGTGCGTCCGCGCCAGTTCACGCAGCGGGCACGCCGTAAGACGGATCAGCACCTTGCCCTCGGTCTCCGAGGACGGGTCGCGCTCGGGCGCGAAGCCCAGTTCCGACATCAACGTCATCGTGAGGTCCTTGGCGTCCTCCAGCGACTCCACCCGATGGTCACCCACGTCGAGTCTGCTGCCCCAGGCGCGGCCCGCCGCGATCGCGGCCTCGGATCTGCGCCGCGCGTCCGGGCCGAGCTGATCGGCGAGCACCTGCGCCAGGTCCTGATAACCCACCGATCGCTGCACCGCGCTGTATCCGATACGCGGCCGCCCGCGGCCGCGCGGCGGCTGCTGGAACTGCCGGACGAGGGATTCCCTGGTGAGCACATCGAGATGGAAACGGACCGTGGTGACGTGCTGTCCGGTGATTCTGGCCAGTTCCTGGGCGTCGAGAGGCTCGCTGGCGCCACGTAGGATCGCGAGCAGTCGCCGCCGCGGCCAAGAATCGGACATAGCTCACCCCTCCTCCCGGGAGACTTTATCGGATGTAGGTGCCCTTTATTCGGCCCTCATCCGATTTGTGATCTGAAACGAGAGTCACTGTCGCCTCACCCCTACCATCGCTGTGAGGCCTCGAACCGCTGTCACCACCGTCCACCCATGCGTGAAGGACCCAAACACCGTGCCCGTCGCTCCGGACCCTCATCCCTCACTCGGTTCCTACGCAAACCCTCACCGACTAGTAACCACGGAGTGGCTGTCGGCAAACATAGGCGCGCGGGGACTCGAGATCATCGAGGCCAACGAGGACACGCTGCTGTACGACATCGGGCACGTTCCGGGCGCCACCAAACTGGATTGGCGAAGCGATCTGAACGATCCGGTCACGCGCGACTATATCGACGGAACCCGCTTCACCGAACTGATGCGCGCCAAAGGGATAGATCGTGACGACACTGTCGTGATCTACGGGGATCGCGGAAACATCCAAGCGGCGCACACGGCGTGGGTATTCACCCTGTTCGGGCACGAGGACGTGCGCCTGCTCGACGGCGGACGCGCGGCCTGGATCTCCGAGGGGCGCGACACGACGTTCGAACCCGGCCGTCCGGTGCGCGGCGCCTACCCGGCCGTGCGCCGGGACGACGGCACCTTCCGCGCCTTCCGCGAGGACGTGCTCGCCCACCTCGGCAAACCGGTGATCGACGTACGCTCGGCCGAGGAATACTCCGGCACGCGCGTGCTCGACCCGGCCATGGCCCAGGACGCGGCGTTGCGCGGCGGCCACATTCCCAGCGCGTCGAACATCCCGTGGACCGAGGCGTTGGCCGGCGACGGGAGATTCCGCTCGCGCGCCGAACTCGACGACGTCTACCGCGCGTCGGCCGACCAGGACGACGTGATCGTCTACAGTCGAGTCGGCGCGCGATCCAGCCACAGCTGGTTCGTCCTGACCTACCTGCTCGGGCGCGACGGGGTACGCAACTACGACGGCTCCTGGACCGAGTGGGGAAACTCGGTGCGAATGCCGATCGCCAAGGGGAACGAACCGGGCGAAGTGCCGGCACGCGGCGGTTCTCGACGCACCAAGAACAGGTGAGTCGGGTGCGGTCCCAAACACAGACCGCGTACGTTGTGATCCGCGACCTACTGTTGAGTAGGGCTAGCCGAGTTCGGCGTCTGTTGGCAGACTGCCTACACTCGCCCGAGACGTAACAAGTCGATTATGGGAGCGGAGGCTGCGCAGCGACCCCACCCCCGGCGAAGCGACCAGAAGAATGCACACAGGAGGCTCAGTGCCCAGCCATGCCAGCGCGCAGATCACAAAGGTACTCGTAGCTAACCGAGGCGAGATCGCCGTGCGCGTGATCCGGGCGGCCAAGGACGCCGGCATCGGCAGCGTCGCGGTCTACGCGGAGCCGGACGCGGATGCCCCGTTCGTCAAGCTCGCCGACGAGGCCTTCGCCCTGGGCGGGCAGACCTCGGCCGAGTCGTACCTCGTGTTCGACAAGATCCTCGACGCCGCCGCCAAGTCCGGCGCCGACGCCATCCACCCCGGTTACGGCTTCCTCTCCGAGAACGCCGACTTCGCCCAGGCCGTCATCGACGCCGGGCTGATCTGGATCGGCCCCTCCCCGCAGTCCATTCGCGACCTGGGCGACAAGGTCACCGCGCGGCACATCGCCGAGCGCGCGAAGGCGCCGATGGCCGCGGGCACCAAGGACCCGGTCAAGGACGCGACCGAGGTCGTCGAGTTCGCGAAGAAGTACGGTGTGCCGGTCGCGATCAAGGCCGCGTTCGGTGGTGGCGGCCGCGGCATGAAGGTCGCGCACTCCATCGAGGAGATCCCGGAGCTGTACGACTCGGCCGTCCGCGAGGCCACCGCCGCCTTCGGCCGTGGTGAGTGCTTCGTCGAGCAGTACCTGGACAAGGCCCGCCACGTCGAGGCGCAGGTCATCGCCGACAAGCATGGCAACGTCATCGTCGCGGGCACCCGCGACTGCTCGCTGCAGCGGCGCTTCCAGAAGCTCGTCGAGGAGGCCCCCGCGCCGTTCCTGTCCGACGAGGTGCGCGCGAAGATCCACGCCTCGGCCAAGGCCATCTGCAAGGAAGCCGGCTACTACGGCGCGGGCACCGTCGAGTACCTGGTGCAGGGCGAGACCGTCTCCTTCCTCGAAGTGAACACCCGCCTGCAGGTCGAGCACCCGGTCACCGAGGAGACCGCGGGCATCGACCTGGTGCGCCAGCAGTTCCGCATCGCCAACGGCGAGAAGCTGGAGATCACCGAGGACCCGACGCCGCGCGGCCACGCCTTCGAGTTCCGCATCAACGGCGAGGACGCCGGCCGCGGCTTCCTGCCCGCTCCCGGCCCGGTCACCGTGTACAAGGAGCCCACCGGCCCCGGTGTGCGCGTGGACTCCGGCGTGGTGGCCGGCAGCGTGATCGGCGGGCAGTTCGACTCGATGCTGGCCAAGCTGATCGTCACCGGCGAGAACCGCACCCAGGCACTGGAGCGCGCGCGGCGCGCGCTGGCCGAGTACGAGGTCGACGGCCTGGCCACGGTCATCCCGTTCCACCGGGCGATCGTCGAGGACCCGGCATTCATCGGTGACGGCGAGAAGTTCGACGTCTACACCAAGTGGATCGAAAACGAATGGGTCAACACCGTCGAGCCGTTCACCGGTGCGGGCGCCCCCGCCGACGAGGATGAGGACCAGCCGCGTCAGAAGGTCGTCGTCGAGGTCGGCGGCCGCCGGGTCGAGGTGTCGCTGCCGGGCAACTTCACCGTCGGCGCCGGTGCGGCCGGTGCGGCGGGCAACGGCGCCGGTGTGATCCGCAAGAAGCCCAAGCCGCGCAAGCGTGGCGGCGCGGGCGGCGGCGCGGCCTCCGGTGACGCGGTCACCGCTCCGATGCAGGGCACCGTCGTCAAGGTCGCGGTGGAAGAGGGCCAGTCGGTCGAGGCGGGCGATCTGATCGTGGTGCTCGAAGCCATGAAGATGGAGAACCCGGTCAACGCGCACAAGGCGGGTGTGGTCACCGGTCTGTCCGTCGAGACGGGCGCGGCGATCACGCAGGGCACGGTTCTCGCAGAGATCAAGTAGCAACGTCACGGAGCGGGCGCGGGACCACGAGGTTCCGCGCCCGCTTCGCTGTTCACGCGGCGGTCCCTCCGCCGTCACGCGAGCTGCCTCCGCTGGACCCGAAACGCACACCGAGGTGTCGTATCGTGTTGCGGTGACCAGCTCGACAAGCCTCTCCCCCGTCGCGGAGGTGATCCGCGCGCGGCGCGCCACGGCCGACCGCGCCGACGGTCACCGCCTGGTGCTGGTGGTAGAGGGCGGCGGCAGCCGGGGCGTGTACTCCAGCGGCATGGTGTCGGCGCTCGAGGAACTCGGGCTCGCCGGGGTATTCGACGCCGTATACGGCACGTCGGCGGGCGCGATCAACGGCGCCTGGCTGCTGTGCGGGCGCGCGATCCCCGGCATGCGCTCCTGGACCGATCCGGAGATCATGCGCCGCGCCGTCGACCCGGCCCGGCTCCTGCGCGGACGTCCGGCGTTCGATCTGCGGTATCTCGTGCACCAGGTGTACGACGGCGTCGAACCGATGGATTTCGACGCGATCCTGGCCAACTCCACGACCTTCCATCCGATCGCCACCGATATCCGGACCGGGCAGGCGGTCGATCTGCATCCACACATCACCGACAAGCGGACGCTCATGCGTGCGCTGCGCGCGTCGGCGGGCCTGCCCATTCTGGCCGGGCCGCCGGTCGCCCTGGGCAGTTCGGCCTACTTCGACGGCGGCCTCTCCGAGACCGTGCCGATCCGCACCGCGGTCCGCGCGGGCGCCACCCATGCCTTGGTCCTGCGCACCCGGAGGGTGGACGAACGACGTCCGCCCGCCTCGCGCCTGCACCAGATCATCGGCGGCGGCTATCTGCGCGCCGTGGCCCCCGGCGCGTACCGGGCCTGGCTCGAACGCCCCCGGCAACAGGACCTCGAGGACCGGGCCCTCGCCGAACTCGGCGACTCCGTGCTGCAGATCCACCCGCCCGTCGGCTCTCCGGACGTGGACAGCGCCGCCCGCGACACCGCACTGCTCGCCAGGGCCTTGCAAATCGGCCGCACAGCCGTGCTCGGCGCGCTCTCCGCCGTCATCCCAGCCGCCTGACCGACTTCGGTCCGCTGCCGCTCCAGCGGGCGCACGGCGCTGCGCGGAGGCGTTCAGGCGACGTGGACTCGCACGCCGCCGGAGAGGACGAAGTCGTGCAGTTCCAAGTGGTCGGGGATGGCCGTCCGGGGCAGGTCGAAAACGAGCTGGGTGGTGGCGGACTGCCCGGGGCGCAGCTCGAAGGAGTAGCCGAGGCGCTGCTGGGTGTTCTGCCACATGGTGGCGGTGGCGTTGTGGTCGAAGGGCGTGTTCTGCGCGTCCAGCAGGCGTTGGCCCATCGGCAGGAACCATTTCGTCTCGTCGGAGATATTCCGCACGGCCAGCGTGACGATCAGGAACGAGCCCGTGGCCCGCTGCAATCCGACTCGCGCCACGCCCATGTCGACGTTCGTCACGACGAACTCGAATTTGCCGTCGCGCACGGGACTGCCCGCCGGTGCAACGGCGGCGGGATCGGACCCGCGGTCGTCCCCCGGTGGCCCGGGGTTCTCCACCGCCACCGCCGAGGGCGGCAAGGTGGGCGCGGGCGCGCCGGAATCACCGGCCCTGGTTCCCGCGGCGATCAACGCGACGCAGCCCGCCGCGAACGCGAACGGCGCGAGGAACACCACGATCAGCGCACCGATCATCTTCGAAAGGAGACTCCGGCGACGTCGCGGCCGACGACGCGGGACCGGGATGCCCGGGCGACGCTGCGCGACCGGCGGGGCCGGACGCTGCACCGCTGGGAAGACCTTTCGCGCAGGCGCACGATACGGCGACGCGACCGGGCCGGGCTTCGGGGACAGCACGCGAGCGAGCAGCCGTTCCTGCCAACCCGGTTGCGCGCCCCGGGCGGGTCCGGCGGGATACGATCCGCGCCCGGGGGCTGGATACGGCTGTCCTGCAACGGGATAACCGGCGGACGCGGGCGGACGCTGCGCACCGGCGTATCCGCGCGGTGACGAGCCGGGAGTCGGAACATGCTGAACCGGTGCAGGATTGGGCGTGACCGTCGACCAGTCGAGTTTGGTGGCCACAAGGGTCGGTGTAGGGCCCGGGTTCGGCAGGACTTCGGTCGGGGTAGGCGTTCGCCGTGGCCGCTCGGGATCCACGGATGCCGATACGGCTGCGGCGGCTTTCGAGTCCGTTCGCGGCGAAAGCGCAGCGGGATTTGCTGCACCATCGACTCCGGAGCGGTGTGAAGATCCCGGGGTCGGCACGGAATCCACACGGGTCAGCGGCTTCGTCGCCGGGCGATCCGATCCGGACGGTGGCACGGTTACCGGCTCCGGAGCGGACGCGCCGATCGCGGCGCGCGCGGCCGCGGCGAATTCTCCTGCGGTCGGGAATCTTTCGCTCGGCTCCTTGGCCAGACCGCGAGCGATGACGGCGTCCAGCGCGGCAGGGACGGCGGCGCACACCGAACCGGCGCGTGGGGGTGGCGCCATCAGGTGGGCATGCATCTGCTGCGCGGGATCCGTATCGCCGTAGAGCCGCGCACCAGTGAGGCATTCGTAGAGCACGCAGGCCAGCGAGTAGACGTCGGCGCGTCCGTCCGCCTTTCCGCTGAACCGTTCCGGCGCCATGTACGCGAGGGTGCCGATCGCCATGCCGGTGGTGGTCACGGCGGTCTGTCCGAGGCCGTGCGCGATGCCGAAGTCGATCAGATAGGTGAAGCCACTGGGATGCACGACGATGTTCGACGGTTTGACGTCGCGGTGCACCAGCCCGGCCCGGTGCGCCACATCGAGCGCGGCGGCGACGTGGCCGATGACGCCGATCGCGGCGGCCGGTGGCATCGGGCCCCCCGCCACCAGCTTGCCCGCCAGGTCGGCGCCCTCGACGAATTGCATGTCGATGTAGAGTCGGCCGTCGATCTCGCCGAATCGGTGGATCCGCGGCACGTGCGGGTCGCGCAACTGCGCCACGGCTTCGGCTTCCCGCTCGAACCGCTTGCGGTATCCGGGCGCGGCCGCGAGGTCGGCGGGCAGGAGTTTCAACGCCACCCGCCGCGCCGCCACCATGTCGTACGCCAGCCAGACCTGACCCATGCCGCCCTTGCCGAGCGGTCGCTCCAGCCGGTAACCCCCGAATCGCACCTCCCCCATCGCGAACCTCCAGTCACCGTTGACAGCTGGTCGACCCGGCCTCCACCTGCGGCGCGGAGAACGGAAATCAGCAGCTCACCGCGCCGATACCGAAGAACTGGCCTCTTTCGGAGCGTAACCGCACCCCGCGTCACGCACCACTGTGTGCTCGACGACAGTCCGGCGACGACCCGCCTACTTACCCGGCTTGGCCTTGGGCTTGCCGTTGCCGTGGCCGTTGCCCGGATTCGCGTGATCGGGCTTGCCCCGGCCGGGCTTATCGTTTGAGGCGGGTTGTCCGGACTGGTTCGAGTCGTCGACGTTCTCCGCGGCGACACCGCCCGCGGCCGGCGCTGCCGGAAGCCAGCTCGACCGGTCCGCCGCCAACGGAGTGCAGGTAAGCACGAGGCCGTCCACGGTGACGCTGTGCGCGTCCACCGCCGGGTCACACGGCTGACCCGCGCCGGGCAGGACCAGGATGGGCGCCGAGATGGGCACCGGCGCCCGCGTCGCCGGTACATGCGACGGCGGCGCGGACGGTTCCTGCTTCGGAGACGGGGCGGGAGCGGAGGCCGGTCCCGCGTCGGCCGCGTCCGGGCGCCCGAGCCACAACGACCCGGCGACCAGCGCGACGAGCGCCGCGAAAGCCACCAGCGCCAGACGTGATCCGGAAGACGTTCGCGCTCCGGGCGCGGCGCCGGTCCGGACGACCCCGCGCGGCGGCGGGAGCACGAAGGTCGGCACCGACGACGCGAGCTCGACCGTGGTGGCGTCCTGGCCCGTCAGGGCCGCGTACCCGGCCGAGGCCAGTTCCCCGGCGCTGGACCAGCGCAGGGCGGGGTCTTTCGCCATGCCGCGTGCGATCACCGCGTCCAGTGCGGGCGGCAAGGCCGGATTCAGCGCGGAGGCGAGCGGAGGGGTTTGCATCAAGTGGGCGCGCAACATGCGCGGCGGGTCGCCGTCGTCGAAGGGCCTTCGACCGGTGAGGCACTCGTACAGCACGCAGGCCAGCGAATACTGATCGGACTGGGGTACCGCCGACCCGTCGAACCGCTCCGGCGCCATGTAGGCCAGCGTGCCCACCACATTGCCGGTGGCGGTGATCGCGGGCTGGTCGCTGCGCTGCGCGGTGCCGAAGTCGATCAGGTAGGCGGTACCGTCGGGCGTCACCATGATGTTGGACGGCTTCACGTCGCGGTGCACCAGGCCCGCACGATGCGCGATGTCGAGCGCGCTGGCCGTCTGCACGACGATCTCGATCGCGCGCTCGGGTTCCAGCCGCCCCGCCCGCCGCAGTAACGCGGCCACATCGGAGCCTTCGATGAACTCCATATCGATGTACAGGCGACCGTCGAGTTCGCCGAACGAATGGATCGGCACCAGGTGCGGTCCGCGCACTTGCGCGGCGAGCCGAGCCTCCCTGGTGAATCGTTGCCTGAATTTGGGGTCCGCCGCGTACGCGGTGGTCAATACCTTCAATGCGACGGCACGGTCGGCGGTGGTGTCGTGCGCGAGCCAGACCTCGCCCATGCCGCCGCTGCCTAGCAGCCGATCGAGGCGGTAGTGGCCGAACCACAGCTCGCCCATGTCGTAGCACCTCCCGCTAGCCTCTTCCTCATGACCGAGCTACCCGAAATCCTCCTGGATACCGCGAAACGCGCAAAAACGGCGGCGCGGTCATCCGATCATGTCGCAACGAGGCCGATCGGCGCCGCCGAATTCGGCGGAGTGGTGACGGGCGCGCCGGTCGCCGCGGCGGGCTACGGGCGCGGCGCGACGGGCGAACGCTGATGGAGCCGATCGAGATCAACGCGGGCGCCTGGTATCTGCGCGCCTTGCGCGCCGACGACCGCATCGATGACCGCCCTGCCCTGGCCGAGGGCGGCATCACCGAACCGGACTACGTCGCCCGGCGCAGTGCGGGCTGGGCGGAGGAGACGCATTTCTCCTGGGCGGTCTGCGAACCGACCACGGCCGAGCTGGTGGCCGAGATCGGCGCGACGCCGACGGGTGAGGGCACCGCGGCGGTGACGGGGTGGGCGCGCCCGGGCTACGCAGCGGCCCTGGATGCCGGGCTGACCTCCGTCCGCAGTTTCGTCGAGGGGGGTTTGGGCCTGCGTCCGGTCACCCCCTGACCACTCGACGACCGGTGTGCTCGTGCCGGGTCAGCGCATCCCGCTGGTGTGCCCGTCGGGGCAACGGCCGGATGGTGAACGCGTGCGGACCTTACGTGCCAGAGGATTCCGGGTGATCCGACAGCACCGGAGCGGAGACGACGAGTGGGGCGCGCACCCCCGGTACATCCGCTGCCGGTTCGAGTGCCGCGCCTTCTCGGAGAGTGGTGACGGACATGGATGCCGAGCCCGAGAGGCTCTGGGATTCCGGCGCGCCCAGCACCGGAATACCCGGAGCCTCCCGTTCGCGGGCTATTCCAGGCCGGCCAGGACCCGGTCCAGGGCGTCGACGGCCTCGTCCAACTCGGCGCCGGTGACCGTCAGCGGAGGACGGAACCGGATGCCCCGCTCGCCGGTTCCGAGGATCAGCACCCGCTCCCGCTCGCGCAGCGCGGTGAGCACCTCGTCGCGCAGCCGGGACGACGAGAGCGTGATCGCGCACATCAGGCCGCGCCCGCGCGGCTCGCTGACATCGGTGTGCCGGGCGGCGAGCGCGCCCAGCCGTTCGAGCAGGTGCGCCCCCAGCGGCCGGGACCGTTCGATCAGTTCGTCCCGCTCCAGCACCTCCAGGATGCGCCTGCTGCGCACCATGTCGGCGAGGTTGCCGCCCCAGGTCGAGTTGAGCCGGGAGCTGACCGCGAACACGTTGTCGGGCACCTCGTCCACGCGGCCACCCGCCATGACGCCGCACACCTGGGTCCGCTTACCGAAAGCGACCACGTCCGGCGCCAGGCCGAGTTGCTGGTAGGCCCAGGCCGTTCCGGTCATGCCGACGCCGGTCTGCACCTCGTCCAGCACGAACAGCGCGTCGTGCTCGTGACACAGCTGCTGCACGGCTTGCAGGAACTGTGGGCGCAGATGCCGGTCACCGCCCTCACCCTGGATCGGCTCGGCGATGAAACACGCTATGTCGTGCGGGTTTTCCTCGAATGCCCGCCGCGCCTGCGCGAGCGCGCACGCCTCGGCCTCCTCGATGTCGAAGGCATCGGTGACGTAAGGGGACTTGATGCGCGGCCAGTCGAACTTCGGAAAGCGCGCGGTCTTCACCGGATCGGTGTTGGTGAGCGACATGGTGTACCCGCTGCGGCCGTGGAACGCGCCGGTCAGGTGCAGCACCTTGGCGCCGAGTTCCGCTGCGCGGCCCGTGGATTCGTTGTGCCTGCTCTTCCAGTCGAACGCGATCTTGAGGGCGTTCTCCACCGCGAGGGCGCCGCCGTCGATGAAGAACAGGTGCGGTAGCCGCGGATCGCCGAGCACCCGCACGAACGTCTCGACGAAGCGGGCCATCTCGACGGTGTAGATGTCGGAGTTGCTCGGCTTGTTCACCGCCGCGGCGGTGAGTTCGGCCAGGAACTGCGGGTCCTCGGCGAGGGCGGGGTGGTTCATGCCCAGCGCGTTGGAGGCGAAGAAACCGAACATGTCGAGGTAGGGGCTGCCGTCGCGTTCGTCGACGAGGCGGCAGCCACGGGAACGGTTGAGGTCGAGCACCAGGTCGAAGCCGTCGGCCAGGATGCTCGCCGACAAGATCTCATGGACCCGGGCGGCGGGGGTGACCGCCGGGCGGGTGCGTTCCAGTTCGATGGTCACGCCCTGAGGGTACGTAAAAATTTACGGAACCTCTATGACAATCCGTATTAATTACACAGAATCGCTACCTGTCATAGAATGTCTGCAAGATGATGGTGCTCCGGGTACGCACGTTGGCGGTGGCTCTGATCTCTTGGAGCAATTGCTCGAGGTGCCGCGGAGACGCCACACGCACCAGCAGGATGTAGCTTTCCTCCCCGGCCACCGAGTGGCACGCCTCGATGCCGGGGATGTGCTGCAACACCGCGGGCGCGTCATCGGGTTGCGACGGGTCGAGAGGAGTGATCGCGACGAATGCCGACAGCAGTTGACCGAGCGCTTCGGGATCGACGTGTGCGGTATACCCGCGGATCACACCGCGCGCCTCTAATCGGCGGACCCGGGACTGCACCGCGGACACCGACAGACTCGCCTTCTCGGCCAGGTTGGACAGAGTGGCCCGTCCATCGGCCATCAGTTCACGAATCAGCAGGCGATCGATGTCATCGAGTACGGGTCTTGCCGGTGTATCCGCCATCAGCGAAGGCTAACTCAGGCGGCCCGCCTCGTCTCCGGAACCTGACCTCCATCCTCCCACTCCATGGGACCAACACGCCGCGACGCGGCCGAAAGGTACGGCGGTACAACAGATGACCGAGGTACTCGACGCTCAGACCACCCGGCAACTCACCGTCCGCGCGGAGGCGGTGCTGCGCCGATTCGGTGCGCTGCCAGCGGAACCCGGCGATCTCCCCGCGCGCACTCCGATCACCGGAGGACAGCTGACCACCCTGCGGTCCACCCCGCCGGACGAGGTCGATGCCGCCATCGGCCGGGCCGCCACCGCCTTCCGGGGTTGGCGCGGCGTTCCCGCTCCCGTCCGGGCCGGCGTCGTGCGCAGGCTGGGGCAGCTGCTCACCACACACAAGAGCGACCTGGCCGAGCTGGTGACGCTGGAGGCGGGCAAGATCCCCGCCGAGGCCGCGGGCGAAGTGCAGGAGATGATCGACATCTGCGAATTCGCCGTCGGCCTGTCCCGGCAGCTGTACGGCCACACCATGCCCTCGGAACGTCCCGGCCACCGGTTGATGGAGACCTGGCATCCGCTCGGCGTGGTCGGGGTGATCTCGGCGTTCAACTTCCCGGTCGCGGTCTGGGCGTGGAACACGGCGATCGCGCTGGTCTGCGGCGATACCGTGGTCTGGAAACCATCGGAGACGACGCCGCTGACGGCGCTGGCCTGTCACGCCCTGCTCCGGCGCGCGACCGGCGAGGTCGGCGCGGATCCCGAGATCCATCAACTGATCCAGGGCGGGAGCCAGGCGGGCTCCCGGCTCGTCGACGACGGCCGGGTCGCGCTGGTGAGCGCCACCGGGTCGGTGCGGATGGGCCGGTTGGTGGCGCCGCGGGTGGCCGAGCGGCTCGGGCGCTGCCTGCTGGAGCTGGGCGGCAACAACGGCGCGATCGTCACCGCGTCCGCTGATCTCGACCTCGCGGCGCGGGCCATCGTGTTCGCGGCGGCGGGCACGGCCGGGCAGCGGTGCACCACGCTGCGGCGGCTGATCGTGCACCGGGACGTGGCGGGCCCGCTCATGGACCGGCTGGAGCGGGCGTATCGGCAACTGCCGGTCGGCAACCCCTTCGACGACGGGGTGCTGGTCGGGCCGCTGATCGACGGCAAGGCCTACACCGGAATGCGCGCGGCGCTGGACAAGGCGGTGACCGACGGTGGTGAGCTGGTGTGCGGCGGCGAACGCGTCGATGGATTCGGCGAGGACGCCTACTACGTGCGGCCCGCCATCGTGCGCATGCCCGCCCAGACCGCGGTGGTGCGGGAGGAGACCTTCGCGCCGATCCTCTACGTGCTCACCTACGACGACTTCGATCGCGCGATCGCCCTGCACAACGAAGTGCCGCAGGGACTTTCGTCCGCGATCTTCACCACCGACCAGCGCGAGGCCGAACGTTTCCTCGCCGCCGACGGATCCGATTGCGGCATCGCGAATGTCAACATCGGCACCTCCGGCGCGGAGATCGGCGGCGCCTTCGGCGGTGAGAAGCAGACCGGCGGTGGACGCGAATCCGGCTCGGACTCTTGGAAGGCCTACATGCGCCGAGCCACCAACACCGTCAACTACTCCACCGAACTGCCCCTCGCCCAGGGCATCGAGTTCGGCTGAACCGCTCGCCGCACCCACTCCCACCAGGCGATTGGGTTGTTCGCACCACCCTGTGTAGTGTTGTCCTTACCCGACGCGGGGTGGAGCAGCTCGGTAGCTCGCTGGGCTCATAACCCAGAGGTCGCAGGTTCAAATCCTGTCCCCGCTACTACAGGCCCGGCTCAGACGGTTCACACCGTCTGAGCCGGGTTTTTTTCTTGCGGTAGCTGTTCGATGGCCGAATCCGTTTCCCAGTGCTGCGCACAGCGGCATGTATTCGCGCGAGTGTGCCTCGACGCCGATATTCTTCGATCTCGTCTTTCCGATCACCAGGTGATTCGTTCCGTCGAGAGTTCCACCAACGCCGTCGCGGTCCGCGACGCCCGTGGTCTGCCACGAACGCGAAGGAGAGCTGTGCAGCGCAGAGCGATGCTCAAGGGGTGTGCGGCGGCGATCGCCGTGCCGGTGTTCGCCACCGGCTGCGAGGTGCTGGACGGCAGCGCGAAAGCGGTGGACGAGTTGGCCTTCGATCCCGGCGCGTTCACGGTGGAGAGGAAGACCGTCGCCACCTTCGAGCGCGGCAAGAAGGTCACCTATCAGTTCTACGAGAGCGTTGTGTATGTGGCGAAGCCGGTGGACAAGGCCCATCAGAGCTTGAGCGTCAGCGTGCCCGTCGAGATCGACGGCGCGAGCGTCGACGCGAGCAAGGCTCCCATCCTCTTGACCAACTCAGTCGCGGGATACCTCGCGTCGGCGGTGACCAGCCGCGAACCGGACGACGGCGGCGATCGGACCAGGAACAGCGACCTCGCGCTGGCGGCGGGCTATGTCGTCGTGGCGTCCGGTATGCGCGGTCGTGACCTGGTGGCCCCGGACGGCACGTACTACGGCGTGGCGCCCGCCGCCATCGTGGATCTGAAGGCCGCGGTCCGGTACCTACGGCACAACTCCGGCCGCGTGCCGGGAGACACCGACCGGATCGTGGTCACCGGGGTCGGTGCGGGCGGCGCGCTGTGCGCGCTGCTCGCGGTGTCCGGGGACAGCCGGATGTACGACCGGTATCTCGCTGAACTCGGCGCGGCGGAGGCGAGTGATGTCGTCTTCGCCGCCGCCCCCTACTGCCCCGTCACCGATCTGGAACACGCCGACATGGCCTACGAGTGGAATTGGGGCGCGAACCCGCTGCGCTCCGGCGAACTCGACGCCGCGGCCTCGGGGGAGCTGAGCACGGCGTTCACGGACTATCAGGCTGCACTGGAACTACAGGGGAGGAACGGATTCGGACGCCTCACGGCCGGTAACTACGGAAACTACCTCGTGCGAACCTACCTCGAACCGGCGGCGACCGCGTACCTGACCAGGATGCCAAACGCCGACCGCTCCAGCTACCTGGCGGCCAACACATGGATCACCTGGGCGGGTGATCGGGCGAAGTTCACCTGGCCGGACTTTCTCACGCACGTCGGTGCGAGGAAGAAGGGCGTGCCCGCGTTCGACGCGTTCGACCTTTCCTCGAGCGAGAACAGCGAGTTCGGCGGGGGAACCGTCAAGGCCAGACACTTCACCCTGTTCAGCCTGCGGCACGCGACCGGTGATCCGGCCGCGCAAATCGACAGCGATCTGCCCGAGAAGATCAGCATGATGAACCCCATGTTCTTTCTCCGGCAGCGGAATGCCGGCCGGGCGAAGCACTGGTGGATCCGCGTCGGCACCAAGGACACCGATACATCGCTGGCGATCGTCGGCAATCTCGCCGCGAGCCTGGAGAATCTGGGCGCCGACGTGGACTCCGCGATGTACTGGGACGCCGGGCACGGCAGCAACGAAGACCCCGAGGATTTCATCGCGTGGATCGGCAAGGTGACCGGCTACTCCGGGTGAGGCGGCACACCGAGGTCCGGACGTTGGGATGGCGACCCGAGGCAGCGCCGTGTGCTCAGCCACCGGTGACTGCGGCTTACGGCACCGAGCTACCCGAATTTTTCCCGGCGACTGTGGCAGGAATCGGTGGTCGGTCGGGCATGCACCGCTAGCAGCGCGGCGCCTCTATACCGAGCTCACGCAGGCGTTCGGTGTAGAGCGCGACGTTGGCGAGCTTGATGTCCTCGTACCCGCGCACGACGTCGGCGAGAGCCGCTGCCCGCACGGCGCGGTCGTAGCCCGCTGGGTCCAACATCGCCCCCAAATCCGTCACCATCGCGGTGTAATGCGTGAGCAGCTCGCGTTCCACCCGTCGCACGTGCGCGTAACCGAACGGGTCGAACGCCGTGCCGCGCAGCCGCTTTCCCTTGGCCAGCAATCGGAGGGCGAAGTGACTGCCCGGCCGCATGCCGATCTTCTTCTTCCGTCCCAGCGCGCGCAGCACCGGCGGGTGCAGCCGGTAGGTGAGGTTCGCCCCCTCGGGGACCTGCGTGGCGACCTCGGCCAGGAAGGCCGGGTCGGTGAGCCGCCGCGCCACCTCGTACTCGTCTTTGTACGCGGTGAACTTGTACAGTCCGCGCGCCACCTGCTCGCTGAACTCGGTACGGTCGGTCACCCGGCGCTCGGCCGCCCAGATGCGTTGCACCGTGCGGACGTAGGCGCGTGCCACCGCCACGCTCTGGAAACCGATCAGCTCCACAGCCCGCAGCTCGACCAGGCGCCGGGTCTCTCCCGTCGCGGTCAATCCCTCGAACAGGTCCGCCGGTACCGCCACCGGGGCCGGTTCGGCCGCGCGGCGGGTGGTCGCGGCGGCGAACTCCGCCGGCCGTGCGATCGCCACCCGCCCCCAGCGGAACGCCGCGAGATTCGCCGCCACGGCCACTCCGTTGATCTCGATGGCCTCCTCGATCGCGGTACGCGGCAGCCGCAGGCCGCCGAGCTGGTAGGCGGCGCCGATCAGCAGGAAGTTCGCGGCGGCGGTGTCGCCGAAGAGGACCTCCGCGGCGGCCAGCGCGTCGAAGGACCGCACCGACCGCGAGACCTGCTCCAGCCGACGCAACAGCGCCGCCTCGTCGGGATAGGCGACCGACTTGTCGTAGACCATGTCGCCGGTCGGCGTCTTGCTGGTGGAGGCGACCGACACGGTCGTCGTGGCGCACCCGTAGGCCAAATTCTTGGTGTCGGTGGCGGCCAGCAGGTCGAAGGCCACGATGCAATCGGCCGAAGCGGGGGCGAGCCGGTTGGCGGGCTCCAGCGCGTCTACGGCGAAGCGCAGGTGCGACACCACGGGTCCGGCCTTCTGGCTCATGCCGATCTGGTCCAGGCTCGCCACCTCGTACCCGGCCCGCATCGCGGCGGTCGCCAGCACCTGGTTCACAGTGACGATGCCGGTGCCGCCGATGCCGGCGAGAAAGACGTTCTGCGTGGTCGTCGGCGGTTCGTGCGGCAGATCCGGCAGCCGCGGCGGCTGTGGCCGCCTGCTCGTGCCGCGCTCCTTCCGTTTCGCCGGATCGGGCAGCTCGACCGTGACGAACGAGGGGCAATCGCCGTTCAGGCAGCTGTAGTCGGTGTTGCAGGAGGTCTGGTCGATTCGGGTCTTGCGCCCGAACTCGGTGTCCACCGGCTGCACCGACAGGCAGTTGCTCTGGACGCCGCAATCACCGCAGCCTTCGCACACCGCTTCGTTGATCACCACCCGGGTGCGGCGCACCGGCAGAGCACCGCGCTTGCGCTGCCTCCGCGCGTCGGCAGCGCAGTGCTGGTCGTAGATCAGCACCGTGACGCCGGGGATCTCGCGCAGGGCGCGCTGCGCCTCGTCGAGGCGGTCCCGGTGCCACAGCAGGGTGCCGGGAGCCAGGTCGCGCTTGCGGTAACGCCCGGGTTCGTCGGCGCAGACGATGATCCTTCCGACGCCTTCGACGGCGAGCTTGTGGGTGAGCATCGGCACCGTGAGCGCGCCCTCGGCGTGCTGCGCGCCGGTCATCGCGACCACGTCGTTGTGCAGCAGCTTGAAGGTGATGTTCACACCCGCGGCGACGCACGCCTGCACGGCGAGCTGGCCGGAGTGGAAATACGTGCCGTCACCGATGTTCTGGAACAGATGCGGCACGTCGGTGAACGGGGCTTGGCCGATCCATTGCGCGCCCTCGCCGCCCATCTGGGTCAGCCCGGTGACCTTGCTGTCGGTCCGGCCGGACATGGTCACCAAGGTGTGACACCCGATGCCGCCGCCCGCCAGCGAGCCTTCCGGGACGGCCGTCGAACGGTTGTGCGGGCAACCGCTACAGAAGTAGGCGGCACGCTTGGCGGGCAGCACCGACAGCGACAGCGGCTGCGGCAGTGGACGTTTCAGCGCGAGATGTCCGTCGAGTAGGCGGCGCAGCGGTGCGGCGATGCGCCCGGAGGTGAGTTCGCCGTCGGCGCCGAACAGCGGGCGGCCCGCGTGGTCGCGCTTGCCGACGATCTCGGGCGCGCCCGCGGTGCCGTACAGGATGTCGCGGATCTGGGTCTCGACGAAGGAGGTCTTGTCCTCGACGACGATCAGCCGGGTGAGCCCGGTGGCGAACTCCCGGACGCGGTCGGGCGCGATCGGATACGGCATCCCGATGCGCAGCAGCCGGATTCCCGCGGCGTGCAGCGCGTCGTCGTCCGCGCCGAGGTCGAGCAACGCTTGGCGGACCGCGTCGAAGGTGGTCCCGGTGGCGGCGATGCCGATCGTGGCGTGGGACGGGTGGACCTCGATCACGTCCAGTCCGTTGCGTGTGCTGTAGGCGCGCACCAGCTCCCAGCGGGGACCGTAGAGATCCGCCTCGGCGAGCAGACTGTCGGCCGGAGCGGCCATCGGACGCTGCCGGTACTGGAAGGGCTTCCCCTCCCAGTCGATTTCCGGCACCACGAGATCGATGTCGCCCACCGAACCGTCGACGGTCCAGGCGCCGTCGGCGACATCGGCGACGATCTTCAGCGCCACCAGGCAGCCCGAGGCGCGCGACAGCGCCACCCCGTGCAGGCCCATGGTGATGATCTCGCGGGCGTTGCGCGGGAACAGCACGGGGATGTTCATCGCCGCCAGCGAGCGCTCGCTCACCGCGGGCACGGTGGACGACTTGGCCGCCGGGTCGTCGCCGACCAGCAGCAAGACGCCGCCGTGCGGATTCGCGCCGTACATGTTGGCGTGCCGCAGAGCGTCGGTCGCGCGGTCCAGACCGGGACCTTTGCCGTACCAGACACCCACAACGCCGTCATGGGTCGCGGCGCCCGCGGGCAGATCGGCCTGGCTGCCCCACACGGAGGTGGCGGCCAGTTCCTCGTTCAATCCCGGGACGAACGAGATGTCGTGCTCGGCGAGGACGTCCGGCATGCCAGCGAGCATCTTGTCGACGCCGCCGAGCGGGCTGCCCTGATACCCGGACACGAACGTCCCCACCCGCCGCCCGGCGCGCAGATCACGCACGTGCTGCTCGACCAGCTGCCGTGCGATGGCCTGGACGCCGGTGAGGACAACCGTCCCGGAGCCGACGCGGTAACGGTCGGCAAGGTCGTAGGGAGCTGCGATCAGATCGCGGTCGGCGAGCTCGGTCATACAGATCCACCCGTCCGCTCGGCGCCGGTCCGGCGGCCTCGCATCGTTGAGCACTTGTTGGCGATATCGTGTCCCTGAAGATCTGAACGCACAACCTCAACCTCAGTGACTGAGCATTCTGCTCAATTCTTAGACCTTCAGATGGGCACATCCTCAGCACACTGCCAGCTTCATGTGACGGTTAACACATCCACGGGTCCAGGCATTCGATCGTCTTCGGCGAGCCGAGCCGGTGCCGCCCCGCGTTTCCTCCGCCGTCCCCACGCCTACCTGTGTGAAGGTGGAAAGATGGCACTACTGAGGAGGGGCGCGGCGATCGTCGCCGCCTCGATGTTCGCGATGCTGACCGCGTGCGGGCAGCACGCGGACCCGGCCGCCCCCTCCACGCCGGAGCGAACCGCGGAAGCGGCGGCGGGAACGCGCGCCGATCCGGGTCCCCGGAGAATCGCGGGCGGCACGATGATCGTCGTCCCGCATGCCGCGGACCTGGAGCCCACGTCGGCGATGCCCTTCTCGGAGTACGACATCGAAGACGGGACGAACAAGCTCGCGATCCACATCCCGGGCCCGGTCGGCTGTCCGAGCATCGGATTCACCGCGCGCGTGGAAGAATCGGCCGATCGGGTGAGCGTGCGACTACTGCGCGGCCTGCATCGCGGCATGCCGCCGTGCCAGGGCGCCAACCCGGAGCAGAAGCGCGAATACGGCGTGGTCGTGGTCGACCTGCAACGCCCGCTGGGCGAACGGACGGTACTGAGCTTCGCATGAGCCGCGCGATAGGCCGATTCGATGCGCGGCCGGGCAGGCCGCTTCCTTTAGTGATCTTGCCGAATGACGGCCCAAGGGCTTTGTGACATGTCCGATTCACGCCTTCAGGTGCGCCGCCCCGACCGGTGGGGCGCTATCTTTCGCACGGATGGTGCCGCCTTCGCGGCTACCGGCGGTCCCGGAGTCGAAGGAGGTGCGGCCGTCCGTCATGATCGACTCAGGGTCGCTCCGGCGGCGGTTCCTTCTGCTCTGTCCCGCAGCGAACGTCCGCTGCGGTTTTTCGCGTAGTGCCGGTCCGTCCGAAGCACCGACGCCGCGGCGTGCCCGCGGGGAGGTGGGTCGGTGACGGCTGACTTTCGAAGGAAACCCGTGTACAGAGTTCCGTCCAGGATTGCGGTCTTGCTGGTGAGCCTCGTCTCGCTCGGCCTGCTCGGCCTGCCCGCAACGGCTCAGCCTCTTTATCCCACGCCCGATCCCGATCCCTTCTACACGGCGCCGCCCGACCTGGAGGCGCTCGCCCCCGGTGACGTCGTGCGCAGCCGCAGGATCGACACCGGTCTCTATGTCGGGACCGAGGGCTGGCAGGTGGCGTTCCGCTCCACCACTTCACAAGGCAAGCCCGTCATGGGCATCACTACGGTGCTGCTGCCCGCCGGGGTCAAGAATCCGCCGCTGGTCTCCTATCAGGCGCTGATCAATTCGCTCGGCACCCAGTGCAATCCGTCGCGCTCGCTGTTCAACGGCGAGTTGCAGGATGCGGTCGGTGCGATGCTGCCCATCGGACGCGGATGGGCGATCTCGCTGCCGGACTACCTCGGCCCCACCTCCGCCTACGGCGCCGCGCGCCTGGCGGGCATGATGACCCTCGACAGTGTGAAGGCCGTCCGCAAGGTCGCCGCTCTCGGCCTGTCCGACTCCCCCGTGGCCATCGCGGGTTACTCCGGCGGCGGCATGGCCACCTCGTGGGCCGCCGCGATGCAGCCCACCTACGCGCCGGACCTGAAGCTCACCGCCGCCGTAGCAGGCGGCATCCCCGCCGACCTCGAGGAAATGGCGATGGCGCTCGGCTTCGCGCCGCACCCCGGCTTCGGCCTCGCCTTCGCCGCCGCCATGGGACTGGAGCGGGAGTACCCGGACCGGCTGCCGATCTCGGATCAGCTGAACGAGAACGGTTTGTGGTTCCGCGAATTCACGCATGACGCCTGCCGCCGGTTCCTGCTCTTCCACGGCGCGTTCCGCAGCGCGGAGCAGATGGCGGCGTCCAAGAGTCTGATGGACAGTCCCGAGGCGCACGCCGTGCTGCGAGAGAACAGCCTGCGGTACTTCGATGGTGTGCCGACCGTACCTACCTACATTTGGCAGGGCCGCTTCGACGAGATGACCTTCTACAAACCCGTCGCCGAGGTCGCCGACCGGTACTGCAAGGCGGGTGCGCCGGTGAGTTTCCACACCGTCGACATCTCCGAGCATCTGACCGCGGCCGCCGCCGGATTCGCCGACGCGTGGAACTACGTGGAGGCCAGGTTCCGCGGCGAACCCGCACCGACCAACTGCTGAACCCAGACGACAAGCGGCCCGGGAGAGGTTCTCCCGGGCCGTTTGTCATCGGTCGGCCGATGGAGCACCCGTAGCCCGGATGGTCCCGCATGCCACCCTCGTTCGGGCATCAGGCGGTGAAGTGCAGCGTCCATTCCCCGCGGTAGTGCAGGCGGGTGACGCTGCCGGGCGGGATATCGATGCGCCAGAACGATTTCGGCGGGGCGTCCAACGTCACCAGCAGCGCGGCCCGTACCACCGCGGGGTGGGTGACCGCGATCGTGGACACCGACTGCGCGGCCACCTCGGCCATCCATAATCTGGTTCGTTCGATCACATCCAGCACGGATTCGCCGCCGTGCCCGCGGAACGCCGGGTCGGTGAGCCAGGCGTACAGCTCGTCCTGGGGTACCGACATCAGTTCGCCGCCGCGCCAGGCGCCCGCGTCCAGGTCGCGCAGCCGGTTGTCCTCCTCGCCCGGCAAACCCAGCAGCGCGGCGGTCTCCACCGTCCGGCGCTCCGGGCCGGTGAACACCCGCGCGGCCGTGAGCGGTCCGCACTCGGCCATCGCCCGCCTGCCCGCCTCGGTGAGCGATTCGTCCACCGGGAAGCGTGCCTTGCGCATCGCCTCGGTCATTCCGTGGCTCACCAGGTCGAGTCTGAGCACTTTCTGCACCTGTGGAAGCGTACGGCCCGGCGTCGGCGGCCGTTGTTCGATTGCTCGCGCTTCGCTCGCGAAACGGTACGGGCGTGCTTGTCGGTGTCCGGGTGCACACTGAAGCCATGGCCCAGTTCTCCCGCGCGACCCAGGAGTGGTTCGACGGCGCGTTCCCCGCGCCGACGTCCGCGCAACTCGGGGCGTGGAAGGCGATCGCGGCGGGCGAGCACACGTTGGTCGTCGCGCCGACCGGGTCGGGGAAGACGCTCTCGGCGTTCCTCTGGGCGATTGACCAGCTGGCGGCCCGGGAGCAGCGGCCGGAGCGGGCCGGCACCTCGGTGCTGTATGTGTCCCCGCTCAAGGCGCTCGCGGTGGACGTGGAACGCAATCTGCGGGCGCCGCTGGTCGGCGTCACGCAGACCGCCAAGCGCCTGGGACTGGAGCCGCCGGAGATCACCGTCGGCGTCCGTTCCGGCGACACCAGCGCCTCCGATCGGCGGTCCATGCTGCGCACTCCGCCGGACATCCTGATCACCACGCCGGAGTCGCTGTTCCTCATGCTGACCTCGGCGGCCCGCGACACGCTGCGCGACGTCGGCACGGTGATCGTGGACGAGGTGCACGCGATCGCCGGTTCCAAGCGCGGTTCGCACCTGGCGCTGTCCCTGGCCCGGCTCGACCTGCTGACCGAGCGGCCCGCCCAGCGCATCGGGCTGTCGGCGACGGTGCGGCCACCGGAGGAAGTCGGGCGGTTCCTGGTCGGCAACGCGCCGATCACCCTGGTCGCGCCCCCGGCGCCGAAGACGTTCGACCTGTCGGTGCGGGTGCCGGTAGCGGACATGACCGAACCGGGCGACTCCGACCAGCCGGGCTCGATCTGGCCGCACGTGGACGAGGCGATCGTCGAACTGGTGCTCGAGCACCGGTCCTCGATCGTCTTCGCGAACTCCCGCAGGCTCGCCGAGCGGCTCACCGCCCGGTTGAACGAGGCCTACGCGGCACGGCTCGGCGAACCGGTGGAGACCGAGCACAAGCCGCCCGCCCAGCTCGGCCCGTCCACCGAGGTGATCCACGGCGCCGGGCCCCTGCTGGCGCGGGCGCACCACGGGTCGGTCAGCAAGGAGCAGCGGGCGCTGATCGAAGACGATCTCAAGAGCGGGCGGCTGCGCTGCGTGGTCGCGACCAGCAGCCTGGAACTCGGCATCGACATGGGCGCGGTCGACCTGGTGGTCCAGGTGGAGGCCCCGCCCTCGGTGGCCAGCGGGTTGCAGCGGATCGGGCGGGCCGGGCATCAGGTCGGCGAGATCTCGCGCGGGGTGATCTTCCCGAAGCACCGCACCGACGTCATCCACTGCGCGGTGGCGTCGCAGCGGATGACATCCGGGCAGATCGAGGCGATCCAGATACCGGCGCACCCACTGGACATCCTGGCGCAGCAGACCGTGGCCGCGTGCGCGCTGGATTCGATTGATGTCGACGGGTGGTTCGACGTCGTGCGCAGCACCGGGAGTTACGCGGCGCTGCCGCGCTCGGCCTACGAGTCGGTGCTGGACCTGCTCTCCGGGCGGTATCCGTCCGACGAGTTCGCCGAGTTGCGTCCCCGGCTGGTCTGGGATCGCGACGCGGGCACGCTGACCGGGCGGCCCGGCGCGCAACGGCTGGCCGTCACCTCCGGCGGAGCGATCCCCGATCGCGGCATGTTCGCGGTGTACATGGTGGGTGAGAAGGCGTCCCGGGTCGGGGAACTCGACGAGGAGATGGTCTACGAGTCCCGGGTCGGTGACGTGTTCGCGCTCGGGGCGACGAGCTGGCGGATCGAGGAGATCACCTTCGATCGGGTACTGGTGACGCCCGCGTTCGGGCAGCCGGGGCGGTTGCCGTTCTGGCACGGTGACGGACTCGGGCGGCCCGCCGAACTCGGCGCGGCGCTCGGCGAGTTCGTCCGCACGGTGGCGCGGGAGCGCGTCGCCGAACCGGCCGGGCAGGCGAGCACAAGGAAAAGCTCGCGACGCGACGGCAGTGCGCCGAAAACGCCCCGTGCGCAGGAACAGCCGCGACCCGACGGGGCCGAGCCCGCCGTTGGACGCATGCGGGGCGAGTTCGCCGATCCGATGCCGGAGAGCGTCGCACGGCTCATGGGCTCCGCCGGTCTGGACGACAACGCGACCACGAATCTGCTCACCCTGCTGGACGAGCAGCGCACCGCGACCGGGCACCTGCCCACCGACCGCACGCTGGTGGTGGAGCGGTTCCGCGACGAACTCGGTGACTGGCGGCTGGTGCTGCACTCGCCCTACGGCCTCCCGGTGCACGCGCCGTGGGCGCTGGCCATCGGAGCGCGGCTGCGCGAACGGTTCGGCGTGGACGCCGCGCCGAACGCTTCCGACGACGGCATCGTCGTGCGGCTGCCCGACACCACCGACGATCCGCCCGGCGCCGAACTGTTCGTCTTCGACGCCGACGAGATCGACGACATCGTCACCGAGCAGGTAGGCGGATCGGCGCTGTTCGCCTCCCGGTTCCGCGAATGCGCCGCGCGGGCTTTGCTGCTGCCGCGGCGTGATCCGGGCAAGCGAGCCCCGCTGTGGCAGCAGCGGCAGCGCTCGGCCCAGTTGCTCGACGTGGCGCGCAAGTTCCCCGAGTTCCCGATCCTGTTGGAGACGGTGCGCGAATGCCTGCGCGACGTCTACGATCTGCCGTCGCTGCGCGACCTGCTCGGCCGGGTGGGGCGGCGCCAGATACGGCTGGTCGAGGTGGAGACGGCCACGCCGTCCCCGTTCGCCAACGCCCTGCTGTTCGACTACATCGGGCAGTTCATGTACGACGGTGACAGCCCGCTGGCCGAACGGCGCGCCGCCGCGCTCTCGCTCGATTCCGGGCTGCTCGCCGAACTGCTCGGCCGGGTCGAGCTGCGCGAACTGCTCGACGCCGCGGTCATCGAGCAGACCGAGCGGGAGCTGCAGCGGCTCACCCCGGAGCGGCACGCCCGGGACGCCGAGGGCCTGGCGGATCTGCTGCGCCTGCTCGGACCACTGACCGCCGCAGAGGCCGCAGAACGCTCCGACGAGGACCCCACCGGCTGGTTCGAGAGCCTGGTGGCCGCGCGCCGGGCCCTGGCTGTTTCCTTCGCGGGTCGCGGCTGGTGGGTCGCGGTGGAGGACGCGGCCCGGCTGCGGGACGCGCTCGGGGTTCCGCTGCCGATCGGCACGCCTGCGGCGTTCATCGAGCCGGTGGCCGATCCGCTCGGCGATCTGGTCGGCCGCTACGCCCGCACGCACGGCCCGTTCGGCACGGAGGCGGTGGCGGCCCGGTTCGGGCTGGGCACCGCGGTCGCCGCCGGCGCGCTGCAACGCCTGGCCGCCGAAAAACGGGTGGTGGAGGGTGAATTCACCCCCGGAGCAGCCGGGGCCGAATGGTGTGACGCGCAAGTGCTGCGCCGGCTGCGCCGCCGGTCGCTGGCCGCGGCGCGGCACGAGGTCGAGCCGGTCTCGACCGCCGCGTTCGGGCGCTTCCTCCCGTCCTGGCAGCACATCGGCAGCGGCGAGCTGCGCGGCGTCGACGGCGTGGCTGCCGTGGTGGAACAGCTCGCCGGCGTGCCGATTCCGGCCTCCGCCTGGGAATCGCTCATCCTGCCCGCGCGGGTGCCCGGTTACACCCCCGCCATGCTCGACGAACTCATGGCGACCGGCGAGGTGATCTGGTCCGGGCACGGCGCCATCACCGCCAAGGACGGCTGGATCGCCTTGCATCTGGCCGAGCAGGCGCCGTTCACCCTCGCACCGCCGGACGAACTCGATCCGACCGATGCCCAATCACGCCTGCTCAACGCCCTGGGCGCGACGTTCGTGCCATGGACACCGCCCAGCCCGGCGCATGACGTCCCGGATCGACCGCCGGTGTCGTTGGACGAGCCGGATCCGCCATCCGGCAGCGCGGGCGACGGTCGCGCGCACGGGCGATCCGGCGACACGGACGGTCACACCGGCGGCGGCACCGCACCGATCGGACACGGGACTGGAAACGGTCGGCCCCGGCCGGGCGACCCGGCATACGCGTCCGGTGCGGGGCATCCCGCCTCCGGCGCCCCCGCGGAACGACTGATCCCGGTGCCGCAGGGCGGCGGCGCGTACTTCTTCCGGCAGCTCTCGGACGCCACCGGTCTGCTCGATGACGCCGCGGTGGCCTCCGCACTGTGGGAATTGGTCTGGGCGGGCGTGGTTTCCGGTGACACTTTCGCTCCGGTGCGGGCGCTGCTGTCCGGCACGACTCGGACCACGACGGCCCACCGCACGCCCCGGCGCGCGCCGCGGGGCCGGGCCTACCTGCCCCGGCCGAGCATGCCGACCCGTTCCGGTCCGCCCTCGGTCGCCGGACGATGGTCGCTGCTGCCGGAGCGGGTGTCGGACAACACCGTGCGCGCGCACGCTACGGCGGATCTGCTTCTGGAGCGATACGGCGTGCTGACCAGGGGCTCGGTGCAGAGCGAGGGCGTACCGGGCGGGTTCGCGCTGATGTACCGCGTGCTCACCGAATTCGAGGATCGCGGCCGTTGCCGCCGCGGCTATTTCGTCGACTCGCTGGGCGGCGCCCAGTTCTCCACCACCGACGTGGTCGACCGGCTGCGTTCCTTCGACGCCGAACGCGCCCGTCCCGAATCCAGGCAACCGACCGGCACGGTGCTGGCGCTGGCCGCGTGCGATCCCGCGAATCCGTACGGCGCCGCGCTGGCCTGGCCGAAGAGCGACGTCGAGGGCGGGCATCGGCCCGGACGCAAAGCCGGGGCGCTGGTCGTACTCGTCGACGGCGAACTGGTCCTGTACCTGGAGCGGGGCGGCAAGACCCTGCTCACCTTCACCGAGGATCCCGACGCGCGCCGTGGCGCCGCAGGAGCGCTCGCCGACCTGGTCCGGCGCCGCCGGGTGGACGCGCTGGTCATCGACCGCGTCAACGGAGACACCGTGCACGGCAACACGTTCGCCGAATTCCTCACCGAAGCGGGTTTCTCCGCCACCCCGCGCGGTCTACGTCTGCGGAGCCGCCCGTGAACGCGCTCTCCGGCACCGACTCGAGGTTGCGGGAAGGCCCGCCCATGCGGGTTCGCGGAGGCGAGCGAGAAGGGTTCCGTCCGTCCAGCGGTGGGCGCGGTCCCGCGCCGGAGCTGCCCTATGCCTGAGGGTGACACCGTCTACCTGGCCGCCGAGCGGCTCCGCGCCGCATTGGCGGGAAAGGAATTGACCCGCAGCGATTTCCGGGTGCCGCGATACGCCACGGTCGATCTGCGCGGACAAGTGGTCGAGAGCGTCGGCAGTTACGGAAAACACCTGTTCATCCGCACGCCTACCGTGAGCATCCACACGCACCTGAAGATGGAGGGCAGCTGGCGCGTGTTCCACTGCGGACAGCGCTGGACCAGACCCAGGGTCGCCGCGCGGGTCGTGTTGAGCACCACGGATATCGAGGCCGTCGGCTTCTCGCTGGGCAAGGTCGATGTGGTGCGCGTGCGCGACGAGCACCGCATCGTCGACCACCTGGGGCCCGACCTGCTCGGTCCCGAGTGGGATGCGGCCGAAGCCGTCCGGCGACTGGAGCGATATCCCGATCAACCCATCGGCGTCGCCCTGCTGGACCAGCGCAATCTGGCCGGTATCGGCAACGTCTTCCGCAGCGAGGTCTGCTTCCTTCGCCGCGTCCATCCCGCGACCAGGGTCGGGGATGTCCCGGACCTGCTGGCCGTGGTCAACGAGGCACACCGCATCCTGACCGAAGCGGTCCGGAAGCCGCCGCGACGGCCGCTGGCCTACGGCCGCACGCACCGCCCGTGCCAGCGCTGCGGCACCCCGCTGGTCGCCGACCTGCTCGGTGACACCGCACCCGATTACGACCGCGTGGTGCAACGCGAACGGGGCATCTTCTTCTGCCCGCAATGCCAACCCGTCCCGAGTGAGCCCGGGGTGGCGTGAATAACCTTTCCGCCCTTGACGAGTCACCGCCCGCCACATAACTTACAACTTGTAAGTTATGACGGGAGAGCACCATGAGCGACCCACGGCGATACGTGGTGATCGGCGGCGGCCTGGCCGGGCTCGCGTCAGCGGTCTGGCTGGCGGAGGCGGGCAAGCAGGTCACCCTCCTGGAGCGCAGAGGACAGCTCGGCGGACGCACCCACGCCATGCGGGCCGAGGCGGTGGACGATCCGCCGGACAACGGCCAGCACGTGATCGCCAGTGGATACGACCACCTGTTCCGCTATCTCACCAGCGTCGGCACCCGGCAATACATCGCCTTTCCGCACGGTGCCACGCTGCGCTGGCCCGACGGTCGCAGCGTCACGATGCGCACCAAGGGAATCGCCGCTGCGCGCACGCTGTTCGGCGCGCATCCCGACGCGAATCCGCTGGAACGCGCGCGGGCCGCGGTCGCCACCCTCCGCCTCGGCTGGCAGTGCCTGAACCAGCCCGCCGACCTGCCCGACCTCACCACCGAGCAATGGTTCGACCGGGTCGGCATGCCCGCGAAAGCACGTGAGGCGCTGTGGGATTGGCTGGCGCTCGGTATCGCGGCCGAGCCGGTGCAGCAGGAGTCGGCGAAGGTGTTCGCCGATGTGATGGCCACCGGCATCCGGCTGGGCCTGCGGCACCGGCGAGCCGTCGGCATCGGCTACCCCACCACCGATCTGGACACGCTGTATGTCACCGGGGCGCTGCGCGTCTTCGAGAAGCACGATGTGCAGGTGCGCTACCGAGCCGTGGCCCGCCGCATTCACATCTCGGACGGGGAAGTCACCGGCGTCGCACTGTCCGACGGCACCACGATCCCGGCAGACGCGGTGGTCTGCGCGGTGCCCAACTCGAACATCGGGGGCCTGCTCGACGAACTGCCCGAGCACGCCGAGATCTACGCGGCCGCGGACAAACTGGGATACACGCCGATCGTCAGCACCAACCTCTACCTCGATCGCCCGCTGGGCACCACGGCCGAGTTCGAGGCCCTGATCGGCGGCACCGGCGTCATCGACGAGGTCTTCGATCGGCAGCGGATGACCGGACGCAGTACCGCGAAAGCCTGGCTGTATTGCCTGACCACCAGTGGCGCCTACGAACAGATCCACAAGAACAGCGACGAGATCGTCGACGAGCAAATGGCGCTGCTGCGCCGCTACTACCCGGCGGCGCGCGCGGCGAACGTCGTGCAGGCGCAGGTTGTCCGCATGCCGAAAGCCACCTTCTCGCAGGTGGTCGGCACCCACGCGTTGCGTCCGGAGCAACGGACCTCGGTGCCGGGCTTGGTGCTCGCGGGCGACTGGACCGCCACCGACTGGTCGGCGACGATGGAGAGCGCGGTGCAGAGTGCGGCGCGAGCGGTCGATCTTCTGCTCGAGCTACCGTCGACTGCGTGACCACGGATCGTTCCACGGCCGAGCGCGCGAGTACCGAGCCCGCGCGGCCGAAGCGCCGGATGTCCGCCGCCGACCGCCGTACCCAACTGCTGGACGTGGCGCGCGAGATCGTCGCCACCGAGGGCTTCGCCGCGGTGAGCATCGATCGGGTGGCGCGCGAGGCGCGGGTGGCCCGTGCGCTGGTATACCAGCAGTTCACCGATCTATCCGGACTGACGGCGGCACTGCTGGATCGCGAGTCGGCCATCGCGTTCGCCGGTGTGCGCAGCGTGGATTGGGACCACGGCGACGTGGACCGTGTCGGCCGTGGCATCCTCACCTACCTGCACGCCGCGCCGACCAGCTGGCGCATCATCCTCAGCCCGTTCGACGGCGGTCCGCCCGAACTGCGTGAGCGGCTCGCGCTCGGCCGCGCCTACGCCAGGGCGATCGGCGCGCGCCACCTGTCCCGATATCTCGGGGTCACCGTGGATCCGAACGGCCCGACGGAGCGAATCCTGTTGGCCGCCATGGAGGAACTGGCCCGCCTGCACCTCATCGACCCGATCGGGTACCCGGACGAACTGGTGCTGCGCTATCTGCGCTCCCTGGTCGACTGGGCGATGCGGATGGAAGCGCCCGTCGGCGAGAACTGATCGCACTCCGGGGTGCGACCGTCCACCGGGTATACCGGTGGTCTCACCCTTCGGATGGCACCGGCTCCAGGATCTCGGGGCGCGGCTCCGGGGCAGCGATCCGGAGGGCATCGGCGGAGGCGTCGTCCGGTTGGTTCTGCGAGTGGACCTCCGCGTCGACCCGCGCCTGATAGGTCTGGACCTCTCGGTCGATCTCCTCGTCGTCCCAGCCCAGGATGGGCGCGATCAGCTGGGCCACCTGCTCGGCACAATTGGCCCCGCGATGCGGATACTCGATCGAGATCCTGGTCCGCCTGGCCAACACGTCGTCCAGGTGCAGGGCGCCCTCGGCCGCCGCCGCGTAGACCGCCTCCACCTGTAGATAGGATGGCGCGTCCGTTATCGGCTGGAGGAGTTCGGGTTTGTCGGCGGCGAAGGCCATGACCTCCTCGATGAGCGACCCGTACCGGTCCAGCAGGTGCTTGATCCGGTACGGATGCACGCCGAAGGTCTCGGCCAGCTGCACGGTCTGGTTGACCAGCGCGAAATACCCGTCGGCGCCGAGCAGCGGCACCTTCGCGGTGACCGACGGCGAGACCCGGGCCGGAATGTCCTCAGCCACTTCGTCCACCGCGTCGTAGGCCATCACGCGATAGGTGGTGTACTTGCCGCCCGCGATGCCGACCAGACCGGGTGCGACCCGGGCGACCGCGTGCTCGCGCGACAGCTTGGACGTCTCGTCGCTCTCCCCCGCCAGCAACGGGCGCAGCCCGGCGTACACGCCGTCGATGTCGTCGGGGGTGAGCGGCGTGACCAGCACCTCGTTCACCCGCTCCAGCAAGTAGTCGATATCGGCCTTGGTCGCGGCCGGATGGGCCAGGTCGAGATTCCAGTCCGTGTCGGTGGTGCCGATGATCCAGTGCGCACCCCACGGGATGACGAACAGCACCGAAGTCGCGGTGCGCAGGATGATCGCGGTGTCGCTGACGATCCGGTCCCTTGGCACCACGATGTGCACGCCTTTCGAAGCCCGCACGTGGAACCGGCCCCGCTGGTGCGACAGGGCTTGCACTTCGTCGGTCCACACGCCGGTCGCGTTGATCACCACATGCCCACGAACCTCGCCGGTACGCCCGTCCTCGGTGTCGCGCACCTTCACGCCGACCACCCGGTCCGCCTCACGCAGGAACCCGACCACCTGGGTGGACGTCCGGATCACCGCGCCGTAGTGCGCGGCCGTGCGCGCCACCATCATGGTGTGGCGCGCGTCGTCGACGACCGTGTCGTAGTAAGCCACACCGCCGATCAGCGAGTCGCGCCGCAACCCCGGCGCCAGCCGCAGAGCGCCCGCGCGGGTCAGATGCTGTTGACCCGGTACCGATTTGGCGCCGCCCATGCTGTCGTAGAGGACCAGGCCGGCGGCCACATACGGCCGCTCCCACACCCGGTGGGTCAGCGGGTACAGGAACCGCAGCGGCTTCACCAGGTGCGGCGCCAGGGTGGACAGCGTGAGCTCACGTTCCCGCAGCGCCTCGCGCACCAATCCGAACTCCAGCTGTTCCAGATATCGCAGCCCGCCGTGGAACATCTTCGACGACCGGCTGGAAGTGCCCGACCCGAGATCGCGGGCTTCGACCAAGGCGACCTGCAACCCCCTCGTCGCCGCGTCCAACGCGATGCCGGCCCCCACCACGCCACCGCCGACGACCACCACATCGAAATGATCCTTGCCGAAGCGCTCCCAGGCCACCCTGCGCTGCTCCGGCCCGAGGGCCTGCGAATCCGGTTTCTTGGCCATGCTCGACTCCTCCAGCCGACGCGGATGTGTCCGATCGAGCGTTCAGGTCCAGGCTAGGCGAACCGCCACGGATCGAGCGCCCGCGCCCCGGTTCGTGTCGCCCCGGCCTACTCGCCGGTAACAAGACCCACCCTAGTCGAGCGGCGAGTTGTCCCCCACCGCCCGGTGAGGCAGCCCACACCGCGCCGCGCTCACCGCCTTCTCGAGTCAGCCGCCGCAAGTCGCGTGCACCATTGCCATGCGCTGAGCAGGCGCCGTTCGCGGCCGGGCTCGCGTTCCACTGGCGGTCGTATAGGCGCCGAAGAAACAGGCAGCGGTCACGCCCGAGACGATAGCCGGCCACAACGAACCGAGTGCGCGATATCCAGGGCCCATGCCCCGACGCGCCCAGCGCACCCCAACTCCCGGTTTCGAGCGAAGCGAGACCGAGCATCCGCCGTTCGCGGCCCGGCTCGCGTTTGCGCGGCCGCCGCGTAGGCGACAAAGCCGATGCCGCCGCCACCGCCGCGCTGGGACGCATGCATTTCGTGCACCG